>NZ_JBSZCG010000147.1:0-134233 GCF_054166365.1 Corynebacterium sp. UMB8791
ATGCTCGTTACTACCTGCTCAGCGGCCATGTTGGTGGCCCCGCAGGCCATGGCGGAGGACACCGCCCAGCTCACGGAGGCTCGTTGCGTGGCGCTTGTCGACGCGGTCAAGGACGCCACCGCGAAGCAGCGCGATGCGCAGGACCGCGAGCGCGCCACGCAGCAGACGCTCGATGCGGCGCAGCGCGACGTCGCCGCCGCCCAGGAAGAACTCAAGGCAGCAAAGGGCATGGTCGCCGCCGCCCAACGCCTTCTTGACGACGCCACCACCGACCGCACCGCGAAACAGTCCGCAGTGCCCGCCGGCGTGACGGCGGAATCTGCACAGCAGGCGCTCGAGGACGCGAAGGCGCGGGCCGCCGAAGCAGCCGCCGCCCTCGAAGCCAGCAAGGCCGAGGCGCAACAGCAGTTCGACCGCGGCTCCCTCGGCTTCTTCGAAGCCATGGGCGCAACCGACGCCGTCGCCGAACTGAACACCGACTTCCGCTTCAAAGAAGAAGACCCGGTGGCTGCGCAGACGGGCTACCGCATCGCGGACGACACCCACATCGGTGAGGCCGACGACGCCACCCACCTGGACAACATGAAGGCAGCCATCGGCTGGCTGCCCGAGGCCAACGAGCTCCGCGAAAGCGACGGCCAGCCCGCCCTGCCCGTCTCCGACTTCCTGATGGCGCAGGCCCAGGTAAACGTGAACTGGTCGCACCAGCTGCCGCGCGGGCACTCGAAGAACGGATGGGACAACCTGTCCTGGAACTACGACAACCCGTTCAAGGGCTGGTTCCACGAGGAGCGCGTCGCGTACTTCGAGGCACTCGAGAAGGGCGAGAAACCATTCGAGGCGGGTGCTGGCCACTACATGGCGATCGTCAACCCGGACATGCGCGCCACCGGCTTCGCCGTGAACACCAAAGCCTTCCGGTACCAGGGGTACCCGTGGCGTATTGCACACTCGCAGACCTTCGCCACCCACTGGATGAAGCAGGGCACTCCACTGTTCACCGTCGACGAGTACACCGAGCGCTTCAATACCTACTACGACGGCCTCAAGCACGCCATCGAGTTTGGCGACGCCACCAAGCGTCAAACGCTCGAGGAGCGCGAAGCGGACGTCGACAAGGCGGAGCGGACCCTGGAAGCCGCACGCGCGCTGCAGGCCGCGGAGGAGCTCGTGGCAAAGCGTGAGCAGGAGCTTTCCACCGCCAAGGAGGCGCAACCGGCCCGACAGACCGCAGCCGAGGAAGCGCTGACCGCGGCGAAGCAGGCGCAGGAGGATGCAGCCGCGGCCGCCTCAGCAGCAAAGGCTGCCGCCGCTGAAGCCCGCGCAGCCATCGAGCGCGCCGAAGCCGAATACCAGCCCGTCAAAGCCAACTGCGACGCACTGACCGGCGCCGACAAGGAGGGCTCCTCCACCGGTGGCATCATCGCCGGCGTGGTGCTCGGGCTGCTGGCAATCATCGGAATCGTGGTGGCCACCAACCCGGGAATTTTAAATATGTTCTAGCTAGGTACACTCTCTGCTTATGCAAAGCGAGGAGCAGACCACACCCGAACCAGAATGGTGGGAACAACCAGGCATGCCCTGGAACAGCAAACCAACCAAGGCCGACTACTGGTGCCTTGGCTGGTTCGGCTTCGTAGGCCTCTTCGGCCTCGCCATGATCCCGCTCCGCGCCTGGCTGCTTGGGCTGCACCCGCCCATCATGCTGGCCATTACCGGTTCCCGGATTGGAGCGGCGTCGACGGGCGCGCTCGCCGCCGTCGGCGAGGTGCAGCACTGGCTGGGCTACCTGCTCATCGGCACGCTGATGGCCATCAAGTTCGACTGGATCTATTGGTGGGCCGGCAAACTGTGGGGGCGCGGAATCCTTGACGTGCAGGCGCAGAACTCCAAGCGCAGCGCCCGCAACATCGAACGCGTGGAAAAGTGGGCCCTCAAACTCGGCTGGCTGGGAATCTTCCTCGCCTACGTACCGATCCCACTTCCCATCGCCTTCGTCGTCTTCGTCCTGATGGGCATGACCGGCATGCCGCTGTGGAAGTTCATGGTGCTGGACTTCATCTCGAAAACCCTGTGGTCACTTGGGTACTTCGCCCTCGGATGGTGGATCGGGGAGCCCGTGGTGTACGTGCTGGAGCAGTACGCCAAGGTGGCCAACTGGATCGCCATCGGCCTGATCGTGGTGATCATGTTCGGCGCGTTTAGGAGGCAAGCGAAGAAAGCGTAGGCGGATGCGCGCACCAAATTCCCTCACGCAGTTTGCTCGACCTGGGCTTTTCCAAATCGCCGCGCGAAATCCAGGAATTTGGTGCCCTCTCAACCGTGCCAGTGCCAAAGGACGCAACCCCCTTTTCACGACCTGGGCTTTTGCGTCCTCCCCGAACAAGAATTGCGTCCTTTGGCACTCGCTCCCCAGAAAATTAGCGGTACACCACCACTGAGGAGAAGTCCTCGTCCCCGTGGCCCTTCTTTTGCTGCTCCTGCAGGGAGGCAACTGCGGCTGCCACGGCGGGCAGCTCCTTGCCGGCGGCCTCGGCGGTGGCGAGCATCAAACGCGCGTCCTTCTCGATGGCGTCGGTGGAGAAGTCGCCGGGGTTGGTGTCGCGCTCGCCGAGGAGGAATGGGGACTTCATGTTCACGATGAACTCGAGGCCGGTGGAGCCGAGCATGTCGACGATGGTGGCGTCGTCAAGTCCTTGGGCGTTGCCGATGTGTAGTGCCTCCTTGAATCCCTGCATGGTCACTGCGAGGGCGAGGTTGGCGATGAGCTTGCCCGTCGCGGCCTGGGCGGCGGTGTCGACGACCTTGAGGCGTTCCGGGTTGGCGGCGGCCCACGGTGCGACGACGTCGGCGACTTCCTTGCGGCGCTGCTCGGTGGCGCCGCCGACGTAGACGCCGAGCTTTCCGGCGCGCGCCGGGATGAGCGAGCCGACTACGGGGGTGTGGACGAAGGTGGGGACGGCGGCGGCGAAGGAGTCGGCGTCGGCGGGGGAGATGGTGGTGGCGTCGGCCCAGGTGACGCCGTCGGGGATGAGGCCGGGTTCGATGACGACTTCGCGGACGGTGTCGGGGCCGAACAGGGAGGTGATGACCATGTCGGCGCCTTTGACGGCGTCTGCGGGGGTGTCGGCGGCGGTGGCGCCGCGCTCCACGAGCGGGGCGGTTTTTGCTGCGGTGCGGTTCCAGACCGTGAGGTCGTGGTCACTGACAAGCTTGAGTGCTAATTCGGTACCCATACGGCCGAGGCCTAAAAATGCAATCTTCATATCGCCTAGGATAGGCAACTATGACGAAGACGAACCTGACTTCAGAAAATACTGCTCGTTCTGCTGAGTTGTTTGCGCGTGCTCAGCGGGTCACGCCGGGCGGGGTGAACTCGCCGGTGCGCGCGTTTGGCTCGGTGGGTGGGCAGACGCGCTTTATTGAGAAGGCGTTCGGCAGCACGCTTGTAGATGTCGACGGCAACTCCTACGTCGACCTGGTGGATTCGTGGGGTCCGATGATCCACGGGAATGCGCACCCGGCGATCCTGGAGGCCGTCGAGAAGGCGTTGGTGAACGGGTTGAGCTTCGGTGCGCCGACGGAGGCCGAGGTGGAGATCGCGGAGATGATTACGCAGCGTACCTCCGTGGAGGAGGTGCGCATGGTCAACTCGGGTACTGAGGCGACGATGTCGGCGGTGCGCCTGGCGCGCGGGTACACGCAGCGCCCGAAGATTATTAAGTTTGATGGCTGCTACCACGGCCATGTGGATGCGTTGCTGGCGTCGGCGGGTTCGGGGATTGCGACGTTCTCGCTGCCGGATTCGCCGGGGGTGACCGGCGCGCAGGCGGCGGACACGATCGTGGTGCCGTACAACGATATCGAGGCCGTGAAGCGCGCGTTCGCGGAGAACGAAGGCCAGATCGCCGCCGTGATCGCGGAGGCGGCCGCCGGCAATATGGGTACGGTGGCGCCGCAGGACAACTTCAACGCGAAGCTGAAGGGGGTCTGTCACGCCAACGGCGCCCTACTCATCCTGGATGAGGTGATGACGGGCTTCCGCACCTCCTACTCCGGCTGGTACGGGGTCGACGGTGTTGCGGGTGACCTGACGACCTTCGGCAAGGTCATCTCGGGTGGGTTGCCGGCGGCGGCCTTTGGTGGGCGTCGAGAAGTAATGGAGAAGCTGGCGCCGAACGGGCCGGTGTACCAGGCGGGCACCCTGTCCGGAAACCCGGTGGCGATGGCGGCTGGCATGGCGTCGTTGCGCCTGGCCAGCGAGGATATCTACCCGGTGCTGCACCGCAACGCGGACAGGCTGGAAGATTTGGTCAGCTCGGCGCTGACGCGTGAGGGCGTGGCGCACCACATTCAGCGCGCGTCGACGATGCTGTCGGTGCGCTTCGCGGAGGGCGAGGGCCACAACTTCGACGGCATGAAGGCGGCGGACACGTTCCGCTACGCGCCGTTCTTCCACGCGCTGCTGGACCACGGAGTGCACGCGTCCCCGAGCCCGTTCGAGACCTGGTTCGTCTCCACAGCGCTGACCGACGACGACTTCGCCACCATCGAGGCCGCGCTCGTCCCGGCTGCGAAGGCCGCGGCCGCCGCGACCCCGGAGGGCCAGTAAATGACGCGAACTGTTGTCCACCTGGTGCGCCATGGGGAAGTGTTCAACCCGAAGAAGATCCTCTACGGGCGCATGCCGGGCTACCACCTGAGCTCCCGCGGCTACTCGATGGCCGCTGTGACCTCGAAGTTTTTCGAAGGCCGCGACGTCACCTACCTGGCGGCCAGCCCGCTGCTGCGCGCGCAGGAGACCGCGCAGCCGATCGCGGAGGTCACCGGTCTGGAGATCGATACCCGGGAGGAGATCCTGGAGGCCGGCAACACCTTTGAGGGGCTGCGCACCAAGGGGTGGCGCTCCCAGCTGTGGAACCCGATCCGGTGGCGCCACATGCTCAAGCCCTGGGAGCCGAGCTGGGGCGAGTCCTACGAGGACATCTTCGCCCGCATGGACGTCGCGATTGAGGACGCCCGCCAGCGCGCCGAGGGCCACGAGGCCGTGCTGGTGAGCCACCAGCTGCCGATCGTGACGGTGCAGCGCTACGTGCAGGGCAAGCCCTTCGCGCACGCGAGCCGTCGCTGCGAGCTGGCCAGCGTGACGTCACTTGTGTTCGACGATGACGTTGTTGTTGACTGGTCATACTCAACCCCCGCATCCGCGATCTAACCTGGAAGGACCCTATGACCGTGCGCCGCAGCCTTGTCCCATTCGTTGCCGCAGCCGTGCTGCTGAGCGGGTGCTCGAGCGCCAGCGACAACGGCGGGTCCTTCGCGTTCCACTCGCCGGGCGGGCAGGTGGAGCTGTTCTACCCGCAGGAGGAGCGTAAGCCGTTGCCGGACTTTTCCGGCGAGTCCCTGATGGAGCCGGGCAGCGAGATTTCGCTCAGCGACTTCGACGGCGAGGTCGTGGTGCTCAACGCGTGGGGCCAGTGGTGCGCGCCGTGCCGTGCGGAGGTCGACGACCTCCAGGAGGTGCAGGAGTCCATCGAGGGCTTCGGCACCGTGCTGGGCATTAACGTGCGTGACCACAACGCGGACATTGCGCGCGACTTCATGAAGGACAACGGGGTGACCTACCCATCCATCTACGACCCGCCGTTTAAGACCGCCGCGTTCTTGGGCGGCGTGCCCAGCTCCGTGATCCCGACGACGATCGTGCTGGACACCCAGCGCCGCCCGGCGGCGGTGTTCCTGCGGGAGGTCAACGCCCAGGAGATCATTGACCTGGCGAATACGCTGCACCAGGAGGCGGAGGCCTAAGTGGGGGAGGCGTTATCGGAGCTGGTCTCCCAGGGGCCGCTGCTGCTGGGAATGCTGGCGGCTGCGCTGGCCGGGTTGGCGTCCTTCGCCTCGCCGTGCGTGGTGCCGCTGGTGCCGGGCTACATGTCGTACCTGACGGGCATCGTGGGCGGGGAGCTCAACGTGGATGAGCACGGGGTATCTGTGACGCGGCGCCGCTGGGCCGTCGCCGGCGCGGCGGGCCTGTTCATCCTCGGGTTCACCGTGGTGTTCCTGCTGGCCACCGTGACCGTCTTCGGCGCGGTGAGCGCGGTGGCGCTCAACGCGGAGACCCTCATGCGTGCGGGTGGGGTGGTCACGATTGTGATGGGCCTGGTGTTCGCCGGTTGGGTGCCCGCGCTGCAAAACGACACGCGGCTGCGACCGAAGAAGTGGACCACGCTGCTGGGCGCGCCGCTGCTCGGCGGGGTGTTCGCGCTCGGGTGGACCCCGTGTTTGGGGCCGACGCTCGCCGCCATCGTGTCCGTTTCTGTGGGGACGGCGGGCATGACCGCGGCGCGCGGCGTGCTGCTGGTCATCGCGTACTGCCTCGGGCTGGGGCTGCCGTTCTTGCTGGTGGCGCTTGGCTCGGCGAAAGCGGTGCGTAGCATCGAGGTGCTGCGAAAGCACTCGCGCACCATCCAGGTGATCGGCGGGGTAGCGATGGTCATCGTCGGCCTGCTGCTGCTGACCGGGGCCTGGAACGTGTTTATCGGCTGGACGCGCCAGCTCGTCTTCGGATATGGAGCAACGGTGATTTAAATGAGCACTGCATGGACGTGGCTACGCAGGTCGTGGCACTGGCTGACCAGTATGCGCACCGCGCTGCTGCTCCTGTTCTTACTTTCGCTCGCCTCCATACCGGGCGCGCTGTTGCCACAGCGCACGGTCTCCGCGACGCTGGTAGACGACTACCTGCGCGCCAACCCAACCATGGGGCCCATCTACGACAAGCTGCAGCTTTTCGACGTCTTCGATTCCACCTGGTTCGTCGCTATCGTCACGCTGCTGATGGTCTCGCTGGTCGGGTGCATCATCCCGCGCTCGATTGACCACTGGCGCGCGTACCGGGCCACGCCGACCAGGGCGCCGAAGTACCTGTCCAGGATGCCGCTGCATGCGGAGGGGGACGTCGATACGCCGAAGGACGAGTTGGAGGCGAAGGCGCGCGCAGTGCTGCGCAGGTGGCACGTGGCCTCCTACCAGCCGGAGGAGGACCGCGCCGGGGTGTTCTCCATCTCGGCGGAGCGCGGCTACTCCCGCGAGCTGATGAACCTGCTGTTCCACATCGGGCTGGTGGGCATGATCGTGGCGTTCGCGGCGGGCCGAATGGTCTTCTACGAGGGCCAGGTCATCATGGTGACCGAGTCCGAGTCGCAGTACGCGGTGCCGGTGGAGCAGCCGCGCCAGTTCTGTAATACGTCACCTGCGAACTTCGACGTTTTCCGCGCCGGCCCGCTTTTCGACGGCACCGGCCTGCACCCGTTCTGCATCGAGTCGAAGAACTTCCGTGCCGAATACCTCAACACCGGCCAGGCGAACGGGTTCTGGTCGGACGTGGCCTACACCGCGGACGTGAGCGCTCCGCGCGAGCAGTGGGAGGACTTCACACTGCAGGTCAACCACCCGCTGCGCGTGGACGGCAACCGCGTCTACCTGCAGGGCCACGGGTTTGCCCCGCAGGTGACCATCACCTGGCCGAACGGGGAGACCCGCACACAGATGGTGCAGTTTAGGCCCACCGATGTGCAGAACTTCCTGTCCGCCGGCGTGATGCGTTTCGACCCGCCGGCCGGCATGTACCCGGACCTCACCGAGCGTCGCGAGCACCAGATCGCCATTGAGGGTAATTTCGCGCCGACTGCCCAGTGGACCGGCGTCAACGGCGACATGTTGCAGTCCGCGTTCCCCGCGATGCAGGACCCTGCGATGGCGGTGGACATCTACGTCGGTGACGCCGGCCTGGACACCGGCCGCCCGCAGAACATTTTCGTGCTGGACCAGAACTTGATCGCCGAGGGGCGCCTGCAGAAGGTGGAGCGCGTCAACCTGGTGCCGGGGGAGGAAACCACCCTTGAGGGTGGCATCCGGGTGCGCTTCGATGGCGCCGCCGAGTACGCCAACTACCAAATCTCCCACGACCCGACCCAGGGCTGGATGCTGGCGACCTCTGTCATCATGCTGGCCGCGCTGGCGGGCTCGCTGACCATCAAGCGCCGCCGCCTGTGGATCCGCCTGACCCCGACGGCCACTGGCACCCACGTGGAGCTGGCCGGCTTGGCGCGCACGGACCGCGCCGGGTGGGGCGCCGAGTTTGATGAAATCGCGGAGGAAATCCTCGGTACTCCGTCCGAAGTTCACCCCTCCTTCGAGGTTGATGACCTTGGCTAACCTGCGGTGACGCTGTAGATTGGTCCCCATGCTTGTCGATTCCACGATGGCGGACCTTTCAGACCTCACGTTCCGCACCGCGTTCATCCTGTACCTGGCTGCGCTGATCATGTCCTGTATCTACTACGGGCGCATGTTCGGCGTGCTCGACATGCGCCGCGAGCGCGCCCGCATGGATCAAAAAGTCGCCGTGGGGGCCGGGGGCGGCTCCGAGCTTATCGACGTCCCCTCCGACTCCTTCGACCAGGCAGAATACGACCGCCGCGTCGCCGGCGCCCGCAAATGGGCGAACATGACGCAGGCGCTGATCTGGTTCGGCATCGTGCTGCACGTGGCGTCCTTCATTACGCGCGGACTGGCGGCGAAGCGTTTCCCGCTCGGCAACCTGTACGAGTACATCCTGGCCATGACGGCCGTCGTGATGGTCGCAGCCGCGATCGTGGTGCAGCGCAAGAACTGGCACACCATCTGGCCGTGGCTGCTCGCGCCTATGGCGATCGCGATGTTCCTCAACTCCACCGTGTTCCACATGCACGTGGCGCCGGTGGTGCCGGCGCTGCAGTCCTACTGGCTGCCGGTGCACGTGTCGTCGGTGTCGGTGGGGGCGTCGATAGGTATTGTGTCGGGCATCTTTGCGCTGCTGTACTTGCTGCGCATGTGGCAGCCTCGCGGCGAGGAGCACGGGTTCTTCGGCGCGATTGCGAAGCCGCTGCCGAGCGCGAAGACGCTCGACCAGATCACCTACAAGACGGCGATCATTACGCTGCCGCTGTTCGGAATCGGCATTGTGTTTGGCGCGATCTGGGCTGAGGTCGCCTGGGGTCGCCCGTGGGGTTGGGACGCGAAGGAAACCGTGTCCATGATTACGTGGATCCTGTACGCCGCCTACCTTCACGCGCGCGCCACCGCCGGCTGGAAGAACTCGAAGGCCGCGTGGATCAACGTTTTTGCCTTGGCCATGACCATCTTTAACATGACGTATGTAAATACTGTCATTGCTGGACTTCACTCGTACGCAGGATTGAACTAATGAAAACACTGATTACAGGAGGGGCCGGCTACATCGGCTCCACAATTGCATCGTGCTGCTCCGACGCAGGCATCACCCCGGTCATCTTGGATGACTACTCCACTGGCCTGCGCGTCTTCGCCGAGCGTTTCGACCACTACGAGGGCGACATCGCCGACACCGAGCTGCTCAACAAGATTTTCGACGACCACCCCGACATCGAAGCCGTCATCCACTGCGCGGCCAAGATCATCGTGCCGGAGTCTGTCGCGCAGCCGCTCGAGTACTACGACGTCAACGTCGGCCGCGCAACCAAGATGCTGCAGGTCCTCCGCGACCGCGGCGTCAAGCGTGTCATGCTCAGCTCGACCGCCGCGATGTACCAGGCGGATGAGGACTTCACCGTCAACGAGTCCTCCGTCGTGGCGCCGACCAGCCCGTACGCCGCATCGAAGTGGATGCTGGAGCGCGTCATGGCCGACGCTGCTGCGGCCGGCCAGATCCAGGCTGTGGCCCTGCGCTACTTCAACCCGATCGGCGCCGACCCACAGCTGCGCACCGGCCTGCAGAACCCGCTGCCGTCTCACGCGCTGGGCAAGATGATCACCGCCCACCAGAGAGGTGAGGCGTTCACGGTCACCGGCGTCGACTGGCCAACCCGCGACGGCTCCGGCCTGCGCGACTACGTCCACGTCTGGGACCTGGCCCGCGCCCACGTCGCCGCCCTCAAGGCCGACCTCGCCCCATACGAGGTCATCAACCTGGGCACCGGCACCGGCACCACCGTCTTCGAGCTCGCGGAGGCGTTCAAGGCCGCCAGCGGCTCCGACATGGAGGTCACCACCGCGCCGCCGCGCGAGGGCGACGTTGCGGGCTGCGCGCCGCGCATTGACAAGGCGCGCGAGGTACTCGGCTGGTCCCCAGAGCTCACCATTGAGCAGGGCGTCCGCGACTCCCTGGCCTGGGCAGAGAAGCTGCCCGAGGTCCTCGCCGAGGAAGCAACGCGCAGCTAGTCTTCGCCGCGCTTCCTCCGACGCTCCTCCTCTTCACGACGCCGGCGCTCCGCCTCCTCGCGGGCCCGGCGTTCTTTAAACCTATTCTTCTCGATCTCCCACAGGAACTCCTCATCATCATCCGGCCCCTTAATAACCGGCGGTTGTTCCTGCTGCTGCACCCCATACCGGGCGTTCGACCCCGGGCCGAACGCACGCCACATCAAGTACACAGCCAGAATGATCAGAGCGATGAGTAGAAGCCTTCCCATGCCCTCTAACATACTGGTCCACCTTTGCGTTAGGCTAAGTCCCCATGGCCCCCATGAGTGAAGCACCCGAAGTTGACCCGAGCGCGAAGCGTCGCGCAAACAAAGCCGCCGCCATCTATGGGCTGTACCGGCTCCTCCTCTTCATCGCCCTCACCGTGGTGATCCAGCTGCTAGCCGTCGCGGTTGGGGCGCCCGTGCCGCTGATCATGTCGGCCCTGCTGGCCCTGATCGTGGCGTTCCCGCTGTCCATGCTGGTGTTCAAGAAGCAACGCATCGAGGCCGTCCAGGCGCTTGCGCATTGGAAGGAGCAGCGCCAGGCCCGCAAGGCGTGGATCGAGGCCGAGCTGGCCGAGCGTTAGTTCTCTCGTGGGACGGTGTGCACCACATTCCTGCATTTTGGCGTCGTGGGTTCGCAAAAGCCCAGGTCGCGTGTTCTGCCGCGAGGGAATTTGGTGTCAGGCAGGTCGGCTCGAGTGCCAAAAGACGCAATCGAATAAGGTCTATTGCTTCAAAGTTGCTGGCAAAAAATGTGCTAGACAACAAACGATGTCAGATTTGGCACTGGCGCCCACTCCATAGCTACTCAGCGACAAGAAAACCCCTCCGCAGCCAGTCCGCTGAACGGGTGACTTCAGGCAAGAGGGGAATACCCCTCACACTTTACACTCGAAAAGTTCAAAACCCTTGCCACCCGCACCCCGCTGGCGTAATGTTCCGCTGGTGCCTGCTGTCATTCGGCACCGCCAGCTCAATAGCGCGGCGGTGATTTTGTTCGGCTTCCTGGTTGCCCTGTTCGTGGGCACGGTGTTGCTGATGCTTCCGGCTTCCACTGTGAATCCGGGTGGGTTGCCGCTGTTGCCGGCGTTGTTTACGGCGACGTCCGCGCTGTGTGTGACCGGCTTGGCGATTGTGGATACGGCGACGTATTGGACCACGTTCGGCAAGGTGGTTATTGCCGTGTTGATCCAGGTTGGCGGGTTCGGGGTGATGAGCTTCGCGACGATTCTGGGTCAGGCGGTGGTCCGCAAAGCGAATTTGAGTGCGAATGTGATTTCGGCGGTGGAACGTCGTACGGCGGTGGGCGGGATCGCGCCGCTGTTGAGGCGGGTCCTGCTGGTGAGCATCGTGGTGGAGGCGCTGGTCGCGCTGGCGTTGACGGCGCGGTTCGTGGCGTTGGGCTACCCATTGCCGCGCGCGTTGGGGCATGGGGTGTTTCATGCGGTGTCGGCGTTTAACAATGCGGGGTTCGCGCTCTATTCGGACAACATGACCAGTTTCGTGGGGGATTGGTGGGTCTGCGTGCCCATCATGGCGGCGATCATTATTGGTGGTTTGGGGTTTCCGGTGCTGTTTCAGTTTCGGCGGGACGTGTTGCACCTGCACCGCTGGACGTTGAATACGCGCATGGTGGTTGCCGGTACGCTCTTCCTTCTTTGCTTTTCGACGGCCACCATCCTCGCCATGGAGTGGAACAACCCGCGCACGCTGGGTGGGTTGCCGGCGTCGGATGCGGTGTTGGCGGGGCTGTTTCAGGCGGTGCAGACCCGCACGAGTGGGTTCAACTCTGTCGATATTGGCGGGATGCACGAGCCGACGCTGTTTGCGATGGACCTGTTCATGTTTGTGGGGGCGGGCCCGGCCGGCACCGCGGGTGGCGTGAAGATCACGACGGTGTTGGTGCTGGTGGCGGCGGTGTCGGCGGTGGTGCGGGGTCGTACGCAGCCGGTTATGCTGGGCAAAGGTGTCCCGGTGGAGGTGGTGCACCAGGCGATCACGGTGGTGATGCTCAGTGGCGCGCTGGTGGTGGTGGCGACGTTCGCGTTGTTGGCGCTGACGCCGTTTCACCTGTCGGAGGTGTTGTTTGAGGTGCTGTCGGCGTTTGGCACGGTGGGGTTGTCCACGGGCATTACGCCGCACCTGGATGCGCCTTCGTTGTTGGTCATTATTTTTATGATGATTGTTGGCAGGTTGGGTCCGATTACTGTGGCGACGGCGTTCGCGTTTGCGGAGCCGGCGTCGAAAATTTTGCTTCCTTATGAAAGGCCGATCATTGGTTAAGTTTGCAACGCCCACGTACGCGGTGCTTGGGCTCGGGAGGTTTGGCTCGGCGGTGGGCCGGGAGCTCATGTTTGACGACGCCACCGTCGTCGGCATCGATCTGGAAGAGGCTGCCGTGAAGCGCAACAACGGGCTGCTGTCGAAGGTGGTGCAGGCGGACTGCACGGACGTGGCCACGATTGAAGAGTTGGGCATTTCGGAGTTCGACGGCGTCGTCGTGGCGATCGGCGGGGCGCACGTGGAGGCGTCGATTTTGACGTGTTCGCTGTTGGTGGATGTGGGCGTCGAGAATTTGTGGGCGAAGTCCTCCGGTAATGCGCACGGGCGCATCCTGGACCAGATCGGTGTGCCGCATGCGGTGCACCCGGAGGAGGCGATGGGGCGGCGCGTGGCGCACCTGGTGCGTGGGGCGAACCTCGACTACGTGGAGTTGTCCTCGGGCACGGCGCTGGTGCACACGGTGGTGCCGACGCACGTGGCGGGCCCGCTCGACGAGCAGGCGTTGTGGCAGAGCCACGGCGTGAAGGTGATTGCCGTGCGCCGCGAGGACCGCTGGCAACCGGTGCTTGGGCACATGGTCCTGGTGGCTGGCGAGCAGGTGCAGATCTATGGGGATTCGCGCCGGGTGGAAAAGTTCAGCCGCATGGCGGCGCGGCGACGCTAACCTGGGCTGCATGTCAGTACAGCACGCTTTCGACACTGCACGCGCGGCACAGCGCGCCTGGGCGACGACACCTCTTCGCCAGCGCAGCCGCATCTTTCTCCGCTACCACGACCTGGTGTTGGCGCACCGCGACGAATTGGTGGACCTGATCCAGCAGGAGACAGGTAAGGCGAAACACAACGCGTTCGACGAGGTCATGGACGTTGCGATTACCGCCCGCCACTACGCGTACCGCGCGAAGGCGCTGCTGACGCCAGCCCGAGTGCGGGGCGCTATGCCGGTGGTGACATGGACCGAGGTGCACCGGGCACCGAAAGGCGTGGTGGGAGTGATTGCACCTTGGAACTACCCGCTCTCGTTGGCGGTGTCGGATGCGGTGGCGGCACTGATTGCGGGCAACGCCGTGGTACTGAAGCCGGATACGCAAACCCCGCGCACCGCGCAGCGCGCCCACCAGCTGCTGGTGCAGGCTGGGCTGCCAGCCGACCTGTTCCAGGTTGTGGAGGGAAGCGGGCGGACGGTGGGGCAGGAGATTGTGAAGCGGTGCGATTTCCTCATGTTCACAGGGTCCACCGCCACCGGCAGGAAGCTTGCCGCGCAGGCCGGGGAGCGTCTGATTGGGTTCTCCGCTGAGCTGGGCGGGAAGAACCCGCTGCTGGTTCTGGCTAGCGCGGACCCCGAGACGGCGGCGCGCGGCGCCGTTGACGCCTGCTTCAGCAATACCGGTCAGCTGTGCATCTCCGTGGAGCGGATCTACGTGGACCGCGCCGTGGCGGACGAGTTCCTTGCGTGCTTTGTGGCGCTGACGAAACGCCTGCGCATTGGGCACGGGTGGGGTGACGATGTTGGCTCGTTGATTTCTGCGGAGCACCGCTCGCGTGTCGACGCCTTTGTCCACGACGCCGTGGACAAAGGCGCCACCGTCCTGGCTGGTGGGGAGGCGTTACCCCAGCTCGGGGATACGTTCTACGCACCGACCATCCTCGTGGACGTCCCGGAGGACGCCGATCTGTACCGCGAGGAAGTGTTCGGGCCAGTCGTCTTTGTGGAGGTGGTGGATGGGCCGGAGGTGGGCGTCGAGAAGATGAATGACACCGACTACGGGCTCAACGCTTCGATTTGGGGCGCGGAGGACGAGGCGCGCATGGTCGCGGAGCATGTGCATGCGGGAACCGTGAATATCAATGAGGGGTACGCGGCCGCGTGGGCGTCGATGGACGCGCCGATGGGCGGGTGGAAGCAGTCTGGTGTGGGGCGACGTCACGGTGATGAGGGGCTGCTGAAGTACACCGAGGCGCGCACCGTGGCGGCGCAGCGCTATTTGCCGCTCGGCGGGGTCGGCGCTGGCGGCGGCAAGCGGGTCGCGGACGCGATGGCGCTTGCGCTGCGGCTGGGGAAACGCCTGCTGCGCTAGGCCCGGCTAGGACGAGCTCTCTGTGCTGTGGCCGGTGGCGTGCGCGATGGCGTCGGCGAGCCACTGCGCCAGGCCAGGTTGGCGTTCTTCGTAGTAGCGCTTGAAGCGTTCATCGGCGATGTAGCCGCGCGAGATCTGGAACTGCATCTCCGGGGTGACGTCGAAGAACTGCCCGATCACCTTCCGGTGCTGTTCGACGAGTTCGGCGGCTTCCGCGCTGTCGGTGGGCACGTCGCGGCGAACAGCGTCGGCGAGTTTGGTATCGATGGCGTCGAAACGCTGCTTGCTGTCCTCCCAGTCGCTCGCGCCCCAGTTGCCGGTGCGGCCCTGGTACTGCGCCCAGCCAGCTGTATCGCCGTAGGCCTCTTGCGCTTCGGCTTGATGTTCGGCGTAGTTCGGGTCGCCGAGGATCTCGCCGATTTCTTCGAGGGTTGGCTTGTGATTGTTCATTGCTTGCTCCAATAACTTTTCGACGGCCACCACCATCCCATCGATCCGCGAACGCTCCTCAAGCAGGCGTTCGTGTTGCCTGCGCAGGTGTTCCCGGTTCGAGGTGGGGTGGGATAGTACTTCTTTGATTTCAGACAGTTTCATACCGGTGGTCCGGTAGACCAGGATGTGCTGGATGCGCTCCAGGTCATCTGGCGTGTACAGCCTGTAGTTTGACCAGCTGCGGTACACAGGTTCGACGAGGCCGGCCTGCTCCCAGTGGTGCAGGGTGCGCACCGTGATCCCGAATGCGTTGGCTACTTCGCCGACTGTGTACAGCGCTTCGTTGTTGGTCATGGCAGCCATTGTGCAGTCTGACGTTACGTCAGGGTCAAGCTTTGCTCTCGTCGATCTTGGAAAGCAGCTCGTCCGGGCCATACAGCGCGGTGATGTCGGCGGGGATGAAGAAGTCTTCGGTGAAGAACTGACCCTTGGATGCGAACTCCCTGTTCACCCACGCGCCGAATGCATCCACTGGGATGAGTGGTATGCCGTACTGGCTGGCGGTCAGGTCGTCGGTGATGAGGGCGTCGCAAAGTGAGATGGGGATTTCCGGGCTGTACACGAGGCCGAGCTCGTCGCACAGGTACGCCATGCGCGCACCGTCGGTGATGTGGATCCCGTTGATGACGATCGATCCACGGAACGCCACCTGGTGGCCTTCCTCGAGGATGTCCGCGAGGAAGGTCTCGTAGGGCGAACCCGTGTAGTACCTATACCAGTCCTCAAAATCGGCGAACGAGACGATCGGGATGCCCAGCTCCCGGGCGGTTCTTGCCTTGCGCGACATGGATGCCGGGTCCCACGCTACGAGGACATCGCACGTGGTTGCAGAGACGCTGTCTTCGAAGATGAGCCCGCACGACTCGCAGGCGGAGATGAGCTGCTCTTCGCCGTCGTAGAAGCTGATGGCTTCGCGGCAGCCCGTAAACACCACCCTCATGCCTGGGGAGAGCAGCGCAGCAATGTCGATGTTTTGCTCTTCGCCTTCCGGGAGGGACACCTGCGTCAGCCCTGTCATGATGGCGCGTTTGCGCACCTCCTCTTCGGCCCGCTTCGTCCAAACGCCGCGAGACATCCCCCAGGAAGAAAGCCGCAGGGCAGTCTGCTGGAGCATGCGTTGGTCGCTGACTTCCACGCCGGAGCCGGAGAAAGCTGCCCATGCGTTATCGGAGTCGGTCGCGCGAGTTTGATCGAGCTTGAGAGGAGCGGCGGGCGCCCAAAACGGCTGGAAGAGTGCGCCTTCTTGTGCATCGGATGCGTCGGGTACCGGCCGCACGTAGGGGATCTCGACGTCCCCCGAGAGGAAATCGAGCGCCATGGAGTGCGCGCGCTCGATGACGTCGCTGCCCTCAACAACGATGTCGAGTGCTTCGGCGTCGATACCGTCGCCGAGTTCCATGTCGAGGCCCCGGGCCTGGTAGCGGCCCGCATCCTGGGCCATCTCTAAGCGATCGCCGACGACAATGCCACCTGCAGCCTGCCGTAGCAGCAGCGGCCAAAAGTCCTCGAGTTGCGGCGCGATAGCAACCCCACCCGGAGGAACCTCGTTGTCGAGGCCGAACTGCCCCAAATCCGACATCGGGTTGAGCCACGTGCCAAAGTCCGCAACGATCTGGCCACGCTCCACAACCACCGCGTGAACGCGAACGACGTGGTAGCTGACGTTAAAACTGACACCGTCAAAGGAGAGGAACACATAACGCTCGGGATCCGGTTCTGGCTCTTGCACCATCGATCCCAGCGGTGAGTCGGACCTAGCCAATTCTCCCGCAGCGATGAGCTGTACGCCCCCAAACGGCTCGTTATTCTTTCGCACGCGCTGCAGGGCCACGCTCATCATCAACAGGAGCTCGGTGTTGAGGTTGTGGGCGTCGTCGATAACTAATGTCTCAACCAAGCTGAGCAGCAGCTTTGCACCGCTGATGTCCCACTTGCCGCCGGGCAGGACGTCGTCGAGCGTCATGAAGGGATCGAAATTGAATGCAGAGTCGATCGTCAGCCCGCTGATGCCGTTCGCCGCGCGTCCCAGCAGCGCGACGGGCAGCACTCGTTTGCGCTGGCTATCGGGTAGTGCGTCGTTCACCTCCATGAACGTGCGCAGCAGCGTGGACTTGCCGGTGCCGGGCGCGCCGTCGATCACAACGCTCTCGCCGTTGAGCATCGACGCGAGCGCATGCTCGAAGTCCTGCGGCATCGAAATCGCCATGACCTGCACCTTTCGCATCAACTATCACTTGTTGACTTCATTGAAGCATGCAGCCCCGACATTGCACGGGCGATGTTCGAACGGGGGTTCGCGGTGTCGAAACATGGCAGAAACACAGGAGCCCCGGGTGCATGCTTTCGCAGAGGCGCCTCGGGGCGTTCGAGGGCATTCTATCAAGTAACCATGGATAAGGGGATACGCACATCCAATTGACGGGGTGTTGTGGGGGTACCTTTTGGCTCTTGGTCTGGTTGAGTGGGGTTAAAGCGTGAAGAACTTTGGGATGAATCTCTGTATGGGGCGTTTTCTGGGGCCAAGACTTAAGCGCCCTGGATTTAGTTCCGCTTCTTTTACTACTCTGTACTGACGAGGGGGAAGGACAGGTTGAATCGAAAGTCAACACATTCAATCGAGCAACCTAACTTCTAAGGAGCATCATGCGAAATCTGGAGAATTGACTTGGACTTCATCAATACTAAGCCCAGCCGAGATTTATTCACTCGGAGCCAAGTACACAAAGTTGGAAGCAACCTGCGCAAAGGTCTCCCATATGACGAGGAGATTCTTCTTCGATTTCTAGAGCATCAAGCCCTACTCTGCGATTCCTTGATGGAAATCGCAACAAACACAGTCAAGTGCCTAATTTATCCACTCAATGAAAAAGAAGGCTTGGTGAAGCCTGACTCAGGCGATTATGTCTTTGCTGCCAGGGTGAAGACATTCGGCACGCTTGTAGAAAAACTCAGAAGGATGCCGACATATCCATTGGAAAATATCTGGGATGTGTCAGGCCTCAGACTCGACTGTGATTTAACCTTGTCCGAGCAAACTGAGATAGCTGAGCTATTTAGAGAAGACTTTCTGAATGCTGGTGCAAGCACTGTGCAGATTAGTGATATGAGGGAAAATGCACACTCTGGATACCGGGCTATTCATTTGCATATAGTTGCACCGGCGGGTCGAGCTGAATTTCAGATTAGAACCGCCATGCAGGCTCAATGGGCGAACCTGTATGAGGTCGCAGCTGATATTTACGGAAGGGATATTCGCTACCTGGAATTCGGGGCAAAGCCCACCGGTGAGGCTCAGGAACACATGAAGCTTTTGCATGAGGCCTCTGATGTTGTCCATGAAGCGGAGAAAGTCGTTGACAGGGTTTTCATCCCGTTCAGCTCCGAAAGGAGAGACGGATCACTACATTCGGAGATTCGCCAGTTAAGGAGCCGTGCGTATGACATACTTGAGGCTAGACTTTCGGAATTAGTGAGAGTACGGTCAAACATCGCACAGGAAGGAGAGTGAAAAGCCCTATGCCAGCATTCTTGATTGAATACCATCGCAAACAGGGAACTGTCCGGTGTAAGAAGTTTGATTCGCTTTCTGAGGCTACGCGTGAGCGACTGCGTTTGGACCGAGACAATACTGACCCCGATGTTGAGATTGTGGCGGTTGCTAGTGCCAGTGAAGAAAACCTCCGTCAGTCTCACTCCCGATATTTCTCCGGTGTCTAACAGATACGTGTCACACCTTGTGATGTAGCCGCCGCGACGACAAAATATCCCCTCCACCCAACACCATACTTGGATGGAGGCCTTTCTCATGCCCAAAAGTCGACCGCTACCCCATGTGCATCAAAGTTGTGCGGGAGGGGGTTCCTTCGTTTTCTGTCGGGTCAAAGCCCCTGCCTCACAACCCCTCGACCGCCCCGAGGAATCCCGCGAGGATCTCGCGGTACGTGCCGTGCAGGTCTACGGTGGCGAAGCGGAACGGATGGCCCTGGATCACGACAGTTTCGTTCACCGCCTCGCCGATGACCGGGTGCAGCAGCACACCCCGGGTGTGTGGCCCGAAGCCTGGGTTGGCCTGCTGACTCATCACGTAGGAGTAAATCTGATACAGGTAGCCCGAGCGGAACTTGCCGGCGTGGTATTGGGTGGGCTGCAGGATCTCGTTGAACTTGGTGTCGAGGATGATTGGGGGCGCGCCGGGCGGGCGCAGGATAATGTCGGTGATCATGCCGGGCAGCAGGGCAGCGTCGTCGACGGCGGTGGAAGAAAGGTCCCAATGCAGGCGCGTCCCACCGCTAACGTTCCAGGTTGGGAGGTTGGCAGTGTAGGCGCCGAGGGCGGCAGCCTCGAAGAGGAGGCGCATCTGGGGGTCGCTAATGTCGGAAGATAACGTGCGCAGTGACCCGGCTTGTGTGTTGGGCACGGCGAGGTCGTGGATGAGTTTCGCGGCGGCGATCATGCGCAGGTCGGCGGAGGTGTTGCGGTCGTGCTCGAGGGCGGCGACGGCACGGCCGTCGGGTTTCATTGCGCTCACACCGGCGGCGCCGAACTGATCGGCAAGGTGGTGGCAGCGGGGGTCGGCGCCGGGGAAGCGGGTCGCGCGAATGAGCGCGGAGCGGACCAGCCTGTTGGTCGGAGTATCGAGGGAGACCTCGTCGAAGTGGCAGCGGATGCGGCCACGTGTGAGGAGCTGGTCGCGCGCGGTGCCAAGCAGGTCGATCTTGCCTCGTACACGGCGGATGTCCGCGGTGTGGCGCTCGAATCCGACGCGCAGTCCGTTGCGGAGGCGGTGTTGGGCGGCGTCGGCAAGGATGGTTGAGACCAGCTCAATAACATCCTTATCGACGAGCTCCGCGCCGGACAACGCGATCCCACCGTCGCGGTACAACTTCGACGCCAGCAGCTGTAGCAGCCAGACGTTGCGGACAGGGATGGGCGTCACGCTTGAACGCTTCCCGCGTGTAGTGCAGCCGTAAGCTGGGACTTCGCCTTCGCTACTTTGTCGTGATTATCAAACCAGTACTCCTCGAGTAGTGGCAGGATCTCGGTGTCGGTGACTACCTGCAGCCAGGCGCGGGTTTTCGCGGGGGCGTCCACGTTGGCTTGGGTGTCGATGCGTTCGGTGGGGACGATGTAGCTGTGGCCGATTTGGTACTCGGGGCCCAGCAGCTGGTCGTCGTGGATGTCCTGGTTCAGGTCGGCGAGGGCAGCGCGGTAGGCGTCGGCGATACTCGCGTCGTAGCCGAGCTGCGTGACGTACTCCAACCAGCGGTTGTTGATCTGGGGGTAGAGGTTGGTGAAGGCGAAGCGGCGTCGAAAAGCCATGTCGACGAGTGCGAGCGAGCGATCCGCGAGGTTCATCGTGCCGATGATGTAGAGATTCGGCGGGAGGTAGAACTGCTCGTCGGTCCGCGGGTAGATGAGCTGCATTGCGGCGGCCGGGACACGCTTAGTGTTCTCCATGAGGGTGAGCATCTCGCCGAAGATCTGGGCGGGGTTGCCGCGGTTGATCTCCTCGATGATCATGACATAGCGGGTGTCCTGGTCTGCGCGGGCCCGTTCGGCGAGGGTGAGGAGGGGGCCGTCGATAAGCTCGAGGCTGCCGGTCGGCGATGGGCGGTACCCGCGGACGAAATCCTCGTAGCTCATGGAGGGGTGGAACTGCATGACCGTGAGCGAATCCGTGTTTTTCTCCCCGATGAGCGCGTACGCGAGGCGGCGGGCGAGCCAGGTTTTGCCCGTGCCGGGAGGGCCCTGGAGGATGAGATTTTTCTTCGCTTCGAGGCTGTGCAGCATGCTGGTCAGCTGGGCTTCTTCGAGGAAGCAGCCGTCGTCGATGATTTGGCTGACGTCGTAGCTGTTGTCGGTGGACTCGGCAGCGGGCTCGTCCTCGATGATGGTGGCTGGCTCCACGCGGTGCACGAACGCCTCGTGGGAAAGCTCTACGATGGTGCTTGGGCTTTCGGCACTCTCGCTGATCCAGTCAGTGACGCTGTCGAGCGTTGCGACGTACTCATCGCCAGTCATTGCGCGGTTGAGATTGAGCGTTTCTGGGTTGGGGTACTGTTCGTTGAGGTAGCGCACATTCTGCGAATCGACGGCCACAAACTTCCGCGGGCGCAGGTAGAACAAGCCCATCGTGATTTGCACGACGGAGTTGCGCCGGGCCGCATCAAACGTTGCGACGAAGGCCTCTTCGTCCGCGTCTGTTCCCGAGTCCGCGTAGCGGATAGCTGCCTCGGCGAGATCCCACAGCTGCTCCACGTTGCTTTCGGAGTCATCAGCGTCTTTGGCTGGGAAGTGCATGAACCACGAATTGAGGTTGTTCAGAAGCGGGACGCCGCTAAACCCAGTCGGCGCCGGGGCCTCGATGCCAAAGACCTGCTTGTATGCCTCCGCGATGCGGAGGCGGTTCGCGTCGATGATGCTCCGATTGAACGGGGCGAAGACCGTAAACGGATCAATATCGCGGACCCGAGTGCCGTCACTGTAGCGCTCGTTGGAGGGAAGTAGGAACTTGAACAGGTCCGGCTTGCCACTGACCGTCCCGCACTCCAGTACCTTATCCAGCAGTTCGGCGCGGCTAGTTCTGTACGTGAGCACGGTATTGGCGAGCTGTTCGTAGAACGGCACCCAATCAAACACCGGTTGTTTGGTCGCAGGGTTGACGCCTCTGAGTAGATCAAGGATCTCCTGTCTGCCGTTTCGCACCTCAAAGAAGGACATCCCAGACCCGAGCGTGTTCAGCGTTGACTGGGACAGGTTGGCACGCGGGATGTCGACGTGCTTCCACTCCACAGGCAACCGGTGCGGCGCCGTCGGGCCCTGTTCCTCGAAGTAGTACGGCCCGGTAACCACGCCGATGCTCAGCGTTTTGTTTTCCCGGTTGCTCAGTACAACCACGTCACCGACCTGTGCCTGGCGAGAAAAGCGGTAGAGCACCCCGATGACCTGGCCACTTTCATATGCGGTTTTGGCAGGGAACCATTCACTGTAGGCGTCCCTGAGCGCGTCCTTGGAGGCGAAGCTTCGCAGGTCAACGGGGAATCTGTAACTGACGCCGACGCAGCCTTGCGCAATCGGATCAAAATCCGTCTTGTTGTTGTGGGCTCCCCACACGTGCTGGGCCATAACTCTCCTTCGACGTCCACTGAAGCGTGTTGCCTTTACATTAGCGGGAACGAACGCCCCAGAAACGCCCCCAAAACCCATTCGAAAACCTTTACTCCAAACCATATATTGCACTAAGGTAAGGCAAGCCTAATATTTATACGAGGAGGGTGAACCTTATGAAGAAGTCCCAACGCAGGATCTACGCCACGCTGCCAGTGCTGCCCGCGGTTGCGCTCACGGCAAGTCTCGCCGTCGCGCCGTTGGCCGTCCCGGCCCAAGCCCAGGAGGCTGGCACCACGGCCGTCGCGCCCGTCGCAGCAGCTCAGCCAGCTGGGGCAACACCGCTTGCCGACGCCAAATCCCAAACCCTGCAGTGGGAACTGAGCAAACGCGCCCTGCTGTGGGACGCTGCCGTGGAAGGGGAGGGCGTCTCCATCGTCCCGGTTGACGAGTCCGAACCGAACAACGGGAGCCTGAAGCTGACGAAGGCGACCGGCTGGGTCGACGAGGACACCAAAGCGCTGTCGGTGCAGTGGACTGGCCAGGTGACCTACACGATTAACGGGGCGCAAACGATCTCCTTCAAGGACTTCGCGCTCGAGGTCGATGCGGAGGGCGCCGGTAAGATTACGGCGGTCGTGAGTTCGGCGGACCCGAACCAGGCAGCAAATAATAAGGAAGCGAAGCGGGTCACCGTCGCGACGTTCAAGGGTGCCAACGTTGCCGTCGATGGCAAGACAGTGATGGTGGGGGCGACGCCGGAGTACGAAGGGGTCGTCTATAAGCGGGATGAGGACATTTCCTACCCGGATGCATGGCCGACTGAGCTGGTGAACAACGTGACGGACTCGGTGCGGTCGTGGTTCTACAACTCCGGGAGCAGGTGGGAGGACCAGAAGAAGCCGGCGCCGTTTGCTGTGACGCTGGAGCTCGGCGAGAAGCCCGAGAAGCCTGCCGAGCCGGAACCGGCACCAGCGCCAGGGCAGCAGCCAGAAGGCGGCATCCGCGATGCCTCGATTAACCGTGACGGCCACCTGATCCTGACCTTCACCAACGGCACGACCAAGGACCTCGGCAAAGTGGTGGGGAAGGACGGGCACGATGGTCGTGACGGCCGTGACGCGCCTGCCGGTCGAGACGGTAAGGATGGACGCGACGGTACCGCAGGAAAAGACGGCGCCCCAGGCAAGGAAGGCGCCGCAGGCGCCGCAGGCGTGGAGGGCAAGGACGGCCGCGGTATCGCGTCGGTGAAGACGGATAAGGACGGCAAGCTCGTTGTGACGCTGACGGACGGGACGGTGCTGCCGCCGGTCGAGATGCCTGCGGCGCAGCAGCAGGGCATGGCCCCGGAGTCGATTGTGGCGATTGTGCTCGGGGTCATCGCCACGCTGTTGGGTGGGTTCGCCGCGTTGCATACGCTCGCGGCGAGCATCCTGCCGAAGATCTAACGCTGCAGGTGCTTCAGTAGCGCCGCGATCACGGGGGATTGGGTAGCCAGGCCAGCAACGACGGCGAGTAGGGCCACCCCGCCCGCGATCAGCACCGCGCCCCACGCCGGGAACTTGGCAGGGGTAGCAGGGGCAGTGGGCAATGCAGGCTTAGCAGACTCAGCAGGCGCGGTAGGCGCTGCGGTCGTCGAAGTCGGGGTGGTCGGAGTGGTCGTCGGCGCCTCCTTCGCCTCTGCGACTTCGACCTGCACCGGGTTGGTCGGCATAGTGAAGCGTATCGCCTGCGTCGCGGGGTCGACTTCGTAGTCTTTCACGCCGGTCACCGACCATTTCGCCTTCGTGTTCAGGGGGTTCGCCAGGGTGACATCGGTGCCGGGCGCCACGTACTCGCCGTACTCGTGCGCGATGCCGACCGCGTACAGTCGCTGGCTGATCGGCTTATCGACGTCCCCTACGACAAAGCGCGTCGACACCCCGAAGTCTGTGGTGACGAACTTGCCGTTGACCCATCGGCTGGCGTTGACGGAGGCTTGGTAGACGCCGGGGTCGGCGTCGTCGAACTTGGCGGTGCGGGCGTTGGGGTCGGAAAGGTCGAGGCTGCGTAGTGTTTTGGCACTGGTGCAGTGTTCGACGCACTCGATCTGGGCGCGCCACGTTGTGCCGGGGACGGACTCGGGGTAGTCCCACGCGACGGTGACGTTGCGCTGCTGGTCGATCTCGCCGCGGACGTTGGATGGCGTCGCTACGTGGTCGGTTGTTACCGACGGCACCTTGAACGTGACGCCGCGGTCGAAGTAGCGTTCGCTGAGCGCCAGGGCGTGCGCCGCCATGATCCCGACCGTGTATGTTTGTCCAGGTTGCAGCGTGTTTGCCTCCACGAGCAGGTCGAGGTCCAGCTTCCCGCCGTTGTCTTCCATCACGGCGGCGGGGATCCAGCGAGCGACGAGCGCGTCGCCGTCGCCGGTCATGGTGGAGCAGTGGTTGAGGCGCCACACCCGCGTCGGCGTGAGCACCACGTAGACGCCGTTGGACGCCCCAGGCGTCGACGCCGGGTTGATCCCCGCCCCCTTCAGCTTGAACGTGATGTCCTTGGTTGGGTCGATGGTGTCGGGGCCGGTGACATCGAACTGCACGCCGAGGTTCGGGTGCCGCGTGTCGAGTTCGCCGGTGCAGCCGGGGGCGGTGGCGGCGTCGATAGTTGGGAAGGCGTGCGCGACCGCAACGTTGGGGCTGAGCAGCGCGAATAGGGTAGCGCCCGTTGCGACGCGACGCCGTGTGGATACGTTCAAGATGAGACTCCCCTCATTAGGTAACTTAGGTTAGCCTTATCTTAAATGTCTATCGCTATTGTGTGCAACGGTTTGCACGCTTTTTGATACTGCGAGACTGTGTCTGGCCAAGTCGTCCCGGGGGACACGACCCGAATTACGGAGGACATGATAACGAAAGCTCCGAAAATGTGTTCACGTTGTCCTTCTGGAAGCGAGGAGAACTTGCGATTTGTTGCGAAACGGTTGTAGCTGGTTTGATCTTGCAGCTTGGCGAAGTATATTCCCCGATTGCAATAAGAAATCCAGCCCACACTCTGAGCTTGGCTCGGAGGCGGGCTGAACGATTGACATGAATCCTAGCGTTCGTGAGGTTAGTTCCACAAGCATGAAAACTCGTTTGTATCAATTTGCTAGCTGTAGCTACCCAGAGATGTTTGTCGGGCTCCTCCGCTAAGGTAAAAACTACGTAACTAGCGGGAGGTGCGTGATGACTGTTCGAGTCGACATTGCAGAACCGACGCTGCGCTGGGCGCTGCAGCGAACCGGTAGCACGGTGGAAGAACTTGCCCAAAGAAGTGATTTTCGGTTGGTCCGGCAATGGCTGGAAGGCAAGGTGTCGCCGACGCTGCATCAGGCTGAGCACTTGGCATCGCTCGCATGTATCCCGTTTGGTTACTTGCTTCTCGACGGCCCCACGGACGACCAGCCGAATCTCCCAGATTTTCGCACCGTGGATAGTAAGAAAGTAACTGAGTTCAGCCCAGCGTTGAAGGAGACGATTTATACCTGTGAGCGCCGCTTGAGCTGGTATGCAGAATTTGCGCGCGCGGAAGGAATTGATCCTCCAAATTTCGGTGGTGCCTGGACACTGCGTGATAGCCCGGACGATGCGGTGTGTGCATTGTTACCCCAGCTTGCCGATGCCGGATGGAGGCCAGGTAAAGCGCCCACTGGTCGGGAGAATGTGCTGGAATTAGCGGATGCAATTGAGCACTGCGGTGTCTTAGTGATGCGGAACTCCGTACTTGGAAATAACAACCACCGCAAACTCGACATCGACGAGTTTCGTGCTTTCACACTGTTCGATGGCCCCTACCCCTTGATCTTTGTTAACGGCAGTGATTACAAAGTTGGGCAGTACTTCAGCCTTGCTCACGAGCTGGGCCACGTACTGCTCGCTGCAGAAGGTCTCACAGGTGCCATGAATGATCATCACGATGTGGAGCGATGGTGTAACAGGTTTGCAGCTGCCCTGCTTCTGCCACAGCATGCGTTGTTGCAGGAATGGGACAGAAATCCCGATCTGAAACGCATCACTGAATGGGCATACGATGCGTACCGGGTAAGCGCGGATACGGCACTGTGGTCCCTTGTGGGGCAGCGCCGCCTTGGCAAACCACAAGTGCAGGAATTCCTTCGGCAACGTCCCTCGAACCCTACGCCTCCGATTGTTAGTGGAGGCGGTGACTTCTTCGTCACGTTGAAGTCGCGGCTGGGTGGCCGATTTTTGGACACCGTCACCGGGGCATATGTAGACGGTGCAATTTCTGAAGAGGAGGCTTCGCGTCAACTGGGGATTGCCAAGACCGAGACGTTGAAGAATACGGTTACTCGTGCGCAGGGGGTCGCATAGATGTACCTCATCGATACGAATATCGTGATTGGTGCGTTCAACCATCGGCCACGGGACATTTTTGAAACGTACTGGCGGCAGTTCGATTCGTTTTTCTCCAATGGTCAGTTTTATTTTCACCAGACTGTAGAAGATGAGTTGCTGAAACGAGATGACGAAAAGTCACAGTGGCTGAGAAGCTTCGTCCCTACGTCGCAGGTTCTCACTGTGACGCAAGAAGAGGTTGACTCCTATCGTGCGGTAACACGATGGGTGCGTGATCGTAAGGATGCTCCCTATGAAGAAAGTGCAATTCGAGAATTTTTGCGCGTTGCAGATTCTTGGATAGTGGCGAGTGCGCATGCCCGAGACTTCATCGTGATCACCAATGAGACCCCGAGTCCGCGAAAACGAACGCGGGTCAAGCTGCCTGACGTTGCCAATGGCTTGGGAGTGCAGTGCATGACAGAGTTTGATTTCTTAAGGCAACAAAGCATTATTTTTTAAAACGGCCAATCCGACCCCACGCCACGCTCTATAACCCTTCGACCGTCCCGAGGAACCCCGCGATGATGTCCCGGTACGTGCCGTGCACACACTAGGAGCGGCCATATCTGGAACTGGGGTTAAAGAGGACGGCGAGATCAAGTGGTTTGAGGGCCAGTCATCAGATGGACTAATCAATGTTGACGAACGGTTGAAGAAGTTGAAGGCGGGTTCGCTGACGATGATGCGCACGGACGATTTGACACCTACGGATGAAGTTTTGGCGGTGATTAGCGTTGATTGACGTTGCAGCACGGGCGGTGGAGCGCGCTAGGGAGGCGCTGCCCGAGCGCCTGTGGTCTAACCGGGTGGTTGTTTACGGTGACGAGGCGATGGTAATGCCGGAGGAAACAGTGCCCATGGTGGTTGGTGACGCTCCCGCCTGGGTAACCCCTACAGAGGTTGTGGCTTTGTCCTCCAACGCTGATACGTGGCCGGAGTGGTACTGGCAGGTGTGTGAGGACGATTCCGCCTGGGTGATTATCACGCAACACTGACCGCCACCCTGACTCCGCGATACTCCTCCCCGTTACCACCAAGGCGTGGAACACCACCCAAGCCCCCAAGGAGGAGACAAACCACATGTCGGATGAAAACACCACCCCCGCAGAACTCGCACAGCAGGCCGCTGACAAGGCGCAGCAAGCCCAGCACGACACCGAGCAGGGCAACTACACCCAAGCCGGTGAACACCTAGGCGAGGCGCAGGCCAACGAGGCGGACGAAGCCGTAGACCTTGACGCGCTACGTAAGCAGCTCGCCCGATACGAAGCGGAAAACCGCAAGTTGAAGAACGAGAACGGCGACCGCCGAGTGAAGGCGAAGCAGGCGGAAGAACAGGCAGCGACGTTGAAGAAACTCGCGCAGGTACTCGGTTTTGAACCGTCCGACGAAGACCCGGAGGAACAAATCAAGCAGGCCAAGGCCGCCGCGCAGGAACGAGAAGCCGAGCGTGACAAGCTCCAGGCCGAACTCGACCGAATGCGCGAGGACAACACCCTACGCAAGCTGGCGAAGGAAAACGGGGCAGACCGCGACATGCTTGTGCCGTATCTCCGTGGTGTAGGTGATCTCCCGCAGTGGGGCAGCGACGAGTGGGACAGTAAGGCTGGCGAACTCGTCACCAACACGCTCAACTCATTTCCACAGTTCAAGGCGGGTGGGGTAGCACCCCGCACCAGCGGAACCCCCGCCCCACGAACAACAACGATGGCCGAATCCTCACCGCCGATGACCTCGACCGCCTGTACGCACAGGGCAAGTTTGAGGAAATCAACAATGCAGTGGAGGAAGGCCGTATCAGCCGCTAAAAGTTTCCACTAGGAGGAACACACTATGGCAACTCCACAGTCCCACAAGAACTGGGATCCGGTAATCGGCCCGATTGTCGCGTCTGAGCTCATGCAGCCGCTCCGTCAGACCTGGGCATTCGCGCAGGAAGGCGTGACGAACCGCGACTTTGAGGGCGAAATCCGCGGTAAGGGTGACGAGGTTGTTGTCACCAACCTTAGCCGTCCCACCATCCGTAAGTACGACGAGTCCGAAGACACGGTTGTTGAAGACCTTGAGTTCGGCGACCGCAAGTTCAAGATCGACTAGGGCGATTACTTTAACTTCAAGATTCCGCTGGTATCTTCCGTCCAGTCTGCTCTGGACGTGAAGCCGGAGGCAGTCAGCGAGGCAGAGGAAGGCATGTCCGAGCAGGTCGATACCTACATCGGCAAACTCATGAAGGACGGCGTTCGTAAGCAGAACCAGGTGGGCAAGCTTCCGTTGGATATTGATTCCAAGGATTCTTTCTCCGTGCTAGTGAAGTTGCGTAAGAAGTTGAACGCTACCCACGTTCCGAAGACTGACCGTTTCGTGATGGTTGGCCCCGAGATGGAAGCGGCGCTGCTGCACGACGAGCGCCTGGACAAGGCAGTGAACAACAGCAATCTCTTGAACGGTGAGATTGGTCGCCTGCTCGGGTTTCGCATCATTTCCGCGCCGACGGTGCCGACGGTGGCGGGCCGTGAGGTGGTCATTGCGGGCCACCCGATGGCTACCCCGTTCGGCTACCAGATCACGGAGGTGGAGGAATCGTCCATGCTGCCGTTCCGTTTCACCCGTGCGATTACGGGCCTCCAGGTGTACGGCGGTTCCGTGATCCGCCCGGAGGCGCTGGCGACGGCTGAACAGGATGTGGTGGAGCCGACCACGGCGGGTGCTACCGAGTAGACGCTAGCCCGTAGCAGACAGCGAAGGGGGTCAGGGTGTGTGCCTTGGCCCCCTTTACCCATACCTGGATGAAGGGCACACCATGAATAATCCGTATCAGGAAGAACTACTTAACCGTCTCCGTGACCATGAGAACGCGGGGGTGAACGTGAACTGACCCGGCTTATCAACTGGGGTACATCCGCTGTGTTGAAGTACACAGCTGTGCGGGCGCTCACTAAGACGATGATTGAGAAGTGGGTCAGAGTTAAGGCAGCAGGGTGTGTTCGATGCCGTCTAGGATCACATCGATGACGAGGTCGTAGTATTCCTCGGACATCGCTTCTTCTTCATCAGGGTGTGAGAGAGGCTCCAGGTAAGAGTTGACAATACTGGTCAGTCCAACAGATTGAGCCATCATAGGCTCAAGCCTGACAAGCATTTCGTGCAGGTTGTGGCGAGGCTGGATTTGATTGGATGCGCGCAGGTTTCTCGCTCCGATCGTGTGGATGATCGAGTTCGCGATAATTGTGTAGGCCACAGGCGAATTGTCACCAAACCCAGCTTCTTGTAGTTTGGCCCAGGCTCCATCGATCATCGGCAAAAACTGTTCGGTGAACTTGCCCCGCGCGAACCTGTCGGTAATCCCCGGATATGCTAACAATGCGGGGCGTAGATTGTGAGCCATAGCTCGAAACCAGGCTTTCCATTCAAGGTCCGGGTCGGGAACTTCAATCCCGACACATACCCGGTCTACAACAGCATCACAAATGGCTTCCTTGTTTGGAAAATAATGATAAATCACTGAGGGAACCACGCCCAGTTCACGGGCAATGTCCCGTACTGACCATCCCTCAACGCCACTGATCGCGCTTAACTGTACAGCTTGTTTGACAATCAGCTCGCGTGATAGCCCAGCCCTTCGCCCCGTTGGCACAGTGTTCATAAGGTGACCCTAACTTATTCCTTGACCCTTACTAGAACACCATTCTACAATATCCCTAAGTGAAACAGTGTTCTAGTAATGGAGTGTAGTGATGCCCGACCCTCGTAGTAATAAGCCGACACAGAGCTCTATTGATCCAGGAGCGCAAGCGAACCTGGTAGTGGGAATCGTTTTTCTCGCCTTTATGGGGCAAATGATTCTCAATCCGATCATCGCGCCACTGTCACGACAGATGGGATTGCGGGAATGGCATATTGGCGCCACTATCTCTTTGGCAGCGATTGTACTAGCGAGCTTGAGTGCTTATTGGGGGCGAGCTTCCCAACGTGTCGGCGCTAAACGTGTACTCGCTGCCGGGCTTGTGATCGCGATCATCGCTTTGAGCGCCTTCGGTATTGTCTCCTACCTGGGGATGAACCAGGTAGTTGGCGGTGTCGGACTAGTTTTTGGTGTTGTGATCACTCGTGGTTTGCTCTATGGTGGAGGGATTTCAGCGATCGCCCCGACCGCGCAAGCCCACCTGGTCACGCATGCTGCCAGCGAGAACGGGCGGGTAAAAGCACTGGGCATGATTGGAGCGGCTCAAGGGATGGCCTCCATTGTTGGAGGTGTTACTGGAGGTGTGTTAGCCGCTGCTGGTGGCCTGCTCTTGCCCTTGGTGGTCATGCCCGTTGTGATGGTGATTGGTCTGGTTGTTCTCTTGGTGAGTTTCGCACCTCAAAGCCGAGGGCAACTTTTTGCAAAGCCTCAACGGATTCGCTTCACTGATCCGCGTGTAGCTCCCTGGCTAGCAACTGGTCTGGTGATGTTTCTTGTGTTTTCTTCTGTTGCTACGATTTTTGGATTCACTGTCCAAGACCGCTTCGCCCTGTCGGCAACTGCGACCGCAGGTATTTCCGCGATTTACCTGACCATCATGGGCGTGACCATGATCATTGCCCAAGCGGTGATTGCTCCAAAGACAGGGTGGGGAGCAGCGAAGCTTTTACGTACTGGTCTGGCCATTACACTAGTTGCAACTGTGCTCATTTGGCCTACCTCCTCGCACGCTTTACTGGTTGTCGGGTGTATCGTGCTGGGGGTAGGTATGGGACTGGCGATGCCCGGGTACAACACTGGCCCAACCTTGAAGATGAGTGCAGATGAGCAAGGCGCAGTGGCTGGCATCATCAACGCTAATAATGGGTTGGCGTACGCGATTGCCCCGCTGGCTTCGACCGCCCTTTACGGGTGGAACCCGCTGGCACCCTTCGCCGTCTGTATCGCCTTGATTGCAGTGGTCGTCATCTACGCCCACACCGCACCCGCACTACGCCAATAACTATGAGCGTGCCTGAAGTAGCCGTTCCATCACGTTATCCGCAGGAGTCGGCCCCGAGTAGTCCACCAGCGAGTTGGCTTTGACGACGCTCTATGTCAAGTGGTTGTGAGTCAGATTTATGGTTAACAATGCATCATCAATGCACACGGCGTCGGTGCCGTTTTACTTGTCGTGCGGATAACGTGATCGTGACTTTTGCAGGCAACCCAGTCGGTGTTTTTGGTCGCGCGGTAATGAACCGCAAGGATTAGACGCGCCAGAGAGGCAACTCACGCCGGTTGTCAGGTGCGCCTGTGCGAGAAATCGGCACGATGGGATTGTGCGGGTAAGTGTCGAACAGCTTCGGCATCCGGTCGGCTGGGGACAAGCCCAGTTGGCGGTGCAAGTATTGGATAAGGGAGAGCTGCCCGAACACGCGATTCATTCCTTCAGCTACCGGAGCCAGCCTGACGTCATTGTTCAGTTTCGGTTTGATGTCGTAAACGCGGTTGAGCATCCTCGCATGATGAGCTGCGTAGTTGCGCAGAATATTCAAGGATTTCAGCCACGATTCAAGCTGAGGACCGGTTAGGCCGCAGGGTTGGGCAATCCGTTTGCGCACGATATTGGGCGACATGCCGTACAGGTATGACAGCATTCCCCAATCCATGATTTCGACGGCCGCCCAGATGGGTAGAGTCCCGCCATATTTGGATTTGTGGTGGGTGACGAAGTCCTCCTTCGACGCTTTCAATGCCGACTGGTACTTTCTCACCCATACCTCATGCACGCTACGCCCGTCTTTGTTTCGCTGCCGTGCCCGGGCGTTCAAACGTTGAGGATCCAAATAGATCAGCGGGTCAAGGCGGCCCAGTTCGTGACCGAGCTTGGTTCGAATAGCCAACTCCACGCGATCAAGCTCGATGAACACGCTGTGGCGCAATTGTTCGTCAAACCCATAGAGGGCTACCACCAGGTCAAACGATGCTCCGTCAACGAATTCATCTCGGGCGGTGCCGTCGCCTTGGGAGAAACGGCGCATCAGTAGTTCAATCGCGCCAGCAGCATCTCGGCATGCTCGGGATAAAAAACGAAGACCGGCCCTGGACTCCCACCGAGGCGGGCAGCGGAACCGGTCATGTTGCTTGCAAAGCTACCTAGTTGACGACGGCGAAGCAAGAACACGGGGCACGGAGCCATCGGTACGTTCACACACCAGTGGGCTCTCTGATCCGTCCGGATTCGTCGGTCCTCGGGGGCGTATGTGCGAGAGCCTTCCTCACGCTGTGTCCGGTTTCCCCAATCACCCAGGTGACAGAGTCTGAGGCGTATGCGGGGTCGAAGCGCTGCCTGGCGGCCAGGTTCGAGTTCTTTGACCAACAGGCGTTCGATGCTGGCAGGTTCATCTACGGCACCACCAACCTCGAGACCACCATCCACGACGGCACGAAGCTGCTGGACGCCTGGCTGGACGAGGCCGACGGGATTGATATGGTCGCTGCGTTGCCATCCTCTCCGGGTTCGCCGGGCGTGTCCTGAAGAATCGTGTGTCGATTTGGAAAAGCCCAGGTCGTGTAGGTCGTGTGAGGGAATGTGGTGTCTTGTGTGAACGGCGAGTGACAATGGACGCAATCCTGCCGGTCGACCTCGGTAAAAGCCCAGGTCGCGAAAAGGGGGTTGCGTCTTTTGTCACTAGCGCGGCGAACGAGGACACCAAATTCCTAGATTCCCCGCGCGCGGAGGTTTGGAAAAGCCCAGGTCACGCAAACTGCTGCGCGAGGGAATTTGGTGCGTAGACCCCGCAAAACCACATACAACCAGCCCTACGCGTACGGGACGACCATCCCGCCGAACGCCAGCGCAATGGCCGTGAGCACGGCCCAGGCCAGCATCGTCTTGCCGTTGAGGCCCAGCACCGGAATGAGGGCTGTGCCGGTCGCGCCGCTGCGGACCTTCATGACGGCGGCGATCGCCAGGGGGAGCGCCACCAGCCCGACCAGGGCCGGCGCGTACACCAGGGCCAGCAGCACGCTGACTACGAACGGCACGCAGGTCAGGACGGTGAACAGGGTGCGGGCGCGGCGGTCGCCGAGGCGGACCGCGATCGTCTGCTTACCGGAGGCGGAGTCGGTGGGGATGTCGCGGATGTTGTTGACCAGGTTCACGGATGCGGAGATTGCGCCGATCGCCACCGCGACGAGCAGGCCCTCCCAGGACAGGAACCCGGTCTGGACGAACTCGGTGCCCATCACTGCGACGAGGCCGAAGAAGATGAAGACGCTGACCTCGCCAAGGCCGATGTAGCCGTAGGGGTTGTTGCCGCCGGTGTAGAACCAGGCGGCGGCGATGCAGGCGGCGCCGATCAGGATCAGCCACCACGCCCCGGCCAGCACGGACAGGATGATGCCGAACAGCCCTGCAACGCCGAACGCGATGAAGGCGGCGAGTTTTACGTCCTTGGGTTCGGCGAGTCCGCTGGCGGTGATGCGTGTGGGGCCGGAGCGGTCGTCGTCGGTGCCGCGGATGCCGTCGGAGTAGTCGTTGGCAAAGTTGACGCCGATGATCAGGGCCCACGCCACGAGCAGCGCAAGCAGGGCGCGGCCCAGGTGGGCCTGCGCGGTAAAGGCCGCGACGCCGGTGCCGGCGATGACGGGCGCGAAGGCGTTTGGCCAGGTGTGGGGGCGGGAGGCTTCCCACCACGCGTGCAGGTTGGGTTGTGCGTTCATGGTTTCCATCATGCCCCGTGTCGGGTCTGTCGGCTAAAGTGGTGCGCCATGTGGGTTGATTACGCGGCGCGGCAGGCGGTGGCGTCGATAGGCGCGGTGGTGCGTTTGCCGTCGTTGCGGTTGGCGGTGCGCTCCGGGCGCTTCGAGTTTCCCGCCGACGGCCACACTGTCATCAGCCTGACTTCGCACGGCACCCGCTTATCGACGGTCCACCACACCCTCGCATCGCTGCTGGTGGGGACTCGCCGCGTGCCCACCATCCTGTGGCTGGACGCGGAGGACTTCGACGCGCCCTGGCCCGAGCCGCTGCGGGAGCTCGTGGAGCGCGGCCTGCAGGTGCGGCGTTCCGACGGCCACTACGGCCCGCACACGAAGTACTACGGCACGTTCCGGCAGCTCGCGGGCACGGGGACGAGCGTGATCACGGTGGATGATGACGTGTTGTACCCGAGGTGGTTCGTCGAGAAGCTGGTGGTGGATCCGCTGGCAGTGACGGCGTATCGCGCCCACGAGATCGCCCTGCGAGGCGGACAGTTCGCGCCGTATACGCAGTGGCGCAGCGTGCGCACCACCACTCCGAGCCCGCGGCACTTCGCCACCGGCGTGTCCGGGGTGGCGTACCCGCCCGCGATGGTGGACTTCGTAGCCGCCCAGGGCGACGCATTCCAACGCGCCGCCCCCAGCGCCGACGACGTGTGGCTCAACATGTGCGCCGTGCGCTCCGGGCACTTCGTGCGCCAAGTCTTTGACAAACCGAAGGAGTTTCCGCTGGTGCCGGGTTCGCAGTCGGTGGCACTCGTGCGCACAAACCTGCGCGGGGGCAACGACGCCCAGCTCGCCGCAAGCTACAGTGCCGAGGACATCAGCGCGGTCGTCAACGCAGGCTAGAACAGGTCACCTACCGCGGCCCGGTCCACCTTGCCCGGCCCCAGCAACGGCAGCGCCGCGACGCGCTTGAGCTCCTTCGGCACCTGCCAGCGCGGCAGGTCCTGCAGGGCATCCATCACGTCCGGCACCTGCGCCTCGCCCGCGAAGGCGGCGCAGATCCGCTGCCCGAAGCGCTCGTCCGGCACGCCGACCACGCACGCGTCCGCCACGCCGGGCACGCGCAGCAGGAACCGCTCGAGTACCTCCGGCTGCAGCTTCAGGCCGCCGGAGTCAATCACATTATCGACGCGCCCTTCGACCGTCAGGTGGCCGTCGACAAGCTGGCCTGCGTCTGAGGTGCGGAACCACCCCGGCTCGGCGAAGTCGGGGTGCTCCGGCTGGTTGCGGTAGCCGCGCGCGATCATGGGTCCGCCGAGCCAGATGCGGCCGTCGCGGATGTGCACGTTGGCGCCGGCGATGGGCACCCCGTCGTAGACGCAGCCGCCGGAGGTTTCCGAGGAGCCGTAGGTGGTGACCACGTTGATGCGCAGCTTCGCCGCCGAGTCCAGCAGCGCCGGATTCGTGGCCGCCCCGCCGACGAGCACCGCGTCGAAGCTGCGCAGCGCGTCGATGCCGGTGAGTGTGGACATCGCCTTGTCCAGCTGCAGCGGGGTCAGTGCCGTGTAGCAGCGGTCCCCGGTTGCGGCGATCTCCGCGGTGCGGGCCGCGAACTCATCCACGTGGAACCCGCGGGTCAAGTCCACGAAGGCGGGCTCCACGCCGGCGACCATGCTGCGCACCAACACCTGGATGCCCGCGATGAACGCGGCAGGCATCGCCAACAACCACTGGCCCGGCCCGCCCAACGCCTGGTGGGTGGCGTCCGCGCTGGCAATCAGGTTCGTCGGGGTCAACAGCGCACCCTTCGGGGTACCTGTGGACCCGGAGGTCGCCACCACGAGGGCTACGTCGTCCGCGATCGGCTCGCCCACACCCTGCGTGTTGCGCAGCAGGTTGGCGCGCGCCGGGTCGTTCGTCGGCACGGGCAGCAGGGCGCGCTGGCCGGTCAGGGCCTCCTCGAGGGCGGGCAGGATCGCCAGCGGGTCGGCGGGGTCAACGGGCAGGAGTTCCAGGAGCTTCGTCACGAAGCGTTAGTCTAGCGCCCCGCCCGCGAGGACCTCGATGGCGTCGAGCCACGTGACGTTGCCGGTGTTGGGGGCGAAGCGGTCCGTCGTCAAGAGGATGCAGCGGGACCCGGCGGGAAGGGCGTCGAACGGCGCGAGCTCGCGCGCGAGCGTTGCAGGCTCGGTAACCGTGAGCGCCACCTGGATGTAGAGGGTGCGCTGGCCGTCGTTGGCGATGAAATCAATCTCCCCACCGGGAACCTTACCGGTGGAAACCTGGTACCCACGGCGGCGAAGCTCAAGGTAAACCATGTTTTCCAAGTCGTGGCCGAAGTTGAAAGGGCGAGAGCCCAGCAGCGCGGTGCGCAGCCCCGGGTCGACGAAGTAGAACTTGCCGTTCGTACTCAGCCACCGCTTGCCCTTCGTGTCGTAATCCCGGCACTGATAGATAAGGTGCGCGTCCGCCATCAGTCCGAGGTAGCGGTCCACCGTTTCACTCGACGCCTTGAGCCCCTCGTGCTTGAGGTGGCCCACGATGCGGTGCGTGGACACCGGGTTTCCGGCGTTGTCGAAGAGGAAACGGGCCACGCGCAGGAAAGCGTCGGTGTCGCGGATCTGGCCACGCAAGGAAATGTCGCGAGTGAAGATGGAATCGAACAGGGAGGAGTTCGCCTGACGAATCACCACCGGGTCCGCGAGCTGTACCGTGGCGGGGAAGCCGCCGATGGTAACCCACTCCTGAAACGCACTGTCAAGGCCAGGGCGCGCATCCGCCGGGTAGCGGAACTCCATGAACTCCGCCAGGGAAAGAGGCAGCATCGGGATCTCGATGTAGCGCCCCGCCAAATATGTCAGCGACTCGCCAACGAAGAGGGAGGCGTTGGAGCCGGTCACACAGATCTCCAGTTGCTCGTTGAGCCGCAGCGAGTTGATCACGCGCGCCCAGTCCTCGAGCTCCTGCACCTCATCGACGTGGAGGTAGCGCAGCCCTTGTGCGAGCCGTTGCGTAACGGCGTCGTGGAAGGTTGTCGGGTCCCGCAGCGCGGCGTTGGCCTGGTCCTCGAAGTTGATCACCATGATGGCGTCGTCTGGGGTGCCGTGCTCGCGCAGGTGGCGGCGGTACAGCTCCAGGAGGGTCGACTTCCCGCAGCGTCGAACACCGGTGATGATGCGCACGAAGTCGTTATCGGTGACTGCCAGCAGGTTGTCCAGGTACTGCTGTCGCGGGTACAGGGCTCTCATGCGTTTCGAGCATACCTGAAACTATTGCTCAAACGTGCCGTGGTTTCAGGTATACCGGAAACCGCGCAGCTACCTTCCCAGCTCGTGGCTGAGCGCCTCGAGCTCCCCGCCACCTGCCATCTGGTGGGTCAGCTCCTCCAAGGTCACATCGGCGCGTGGGGCGTCGAGCTCCTGGCGGCCCAGCTTCAAAATGGTGAAGTGGTCACCGACCAAGAACGCGTGGTGCGGGTTGTGGGTGACCAGGACGACAGCGATGCCGCGGTCACGGGCAGCCGCAACGAAGCGCAGGACCACCCCGGACTGCTTGACGCCCAGCGCCGCGGTCGGCTCGTCGAGGATGAGCACGCGGGCGCCGAAGTATACGGCGCGCGCGATAGCCACGACCTGGCGCTGGCCGCCGGAGAGATTCCCGGCATCAACCTCGACGTCGGGGATGTCGATGCCCATCTCACGCAGCTGCTCGGCGCAGATGCGTTTCATCTCGGTATCGCGAAGGATGCCGAAGCGGCCGGTGAGTTCCTGGCCGAGGAAGAAGTTGCGCCACACACTGAGCTCATCCACGATTGCCAGCGTCTGGTGCACCGTTGCGATGCCGGTATCGATCGAGTCTCGGGGAGAGGTGAAGGTGGCTGGCTGGCCGTCGATAAGTAACTCCCCAGACGTGGGCTGGTGCAGGCCTGCGAGGATCTTGATCAGCGTGGACTTGCCGGCGCCGTTGTCGCCGAGTACGCACGTGACCTCCCCTTCACGCACTGCGAGGTTCACCCCGCGCAGCGCATCGAAGCTGCCGTAGGACTTGGTGATGTTCTTCAGTTCAATGACAGCCACTTAGCGCCCCTTGGTGTACTTAGCGAAGGACATATTCGTAAACACGGCGACCAGCAGCGTTGCGCCGAGGAAGAACTTGAACCAGTCAGGGTTCCAGCCGGCGTAGACGATGCCCTGGTTCGTCAGGCCGAAAATCAGCGCGCCGATCGCGGTACCCACCGCGGTGCCGCGCCCGCCCGTCATAGCGCAGCCGCCGATGACGGCGGCGATGATGTAGAGGAACTCGTTGCCCACGCCCTGGCCTGCCTGGATGGAGTCGAAGGCGAACAGGGTGTGCATGCCCACGAACCAGGCCGCGAAGCCCACGCCCATGAACAGCAGAATCTTCACCCGACGCACCGGCACGCCCACGGCACGCGCGGCGTTTTGGTCCCCGCCGACCGCCGTGATCCAGCTGCCGAACTTCGTGCGGAACAGCACAAACGAGGCAATCGCGACGAGCAGCAACCACCACAGCACCGTCACATTCAAGGTGACGCCGCCAATGTCGAAGGTGCCCGCGAACACCACATGCGCGGACGGGAAACCCTCCATGTCGGAGATGATCGGTGTCGCCACCTGGCCGGTCACCAGCTTGGTCACCGCTAGGTTGAGGCCCTGCAGCATCAAAAACGCCGCCAGCGTAATCAGGAAGCTATCGATGCCGGTGCGGGTGACCAGGTAGCCGTTCAGCGCGCCGATCGCCAGCGAGATCCCGAGCGCCATGAACGCGCCAACCCACGAGTTGAGGTGCAGGTTGTAGTTCAGCATCGTCGCGGCCAGCGCGGCCGTGGTCACGGCGACGCCCGAGGAAAGGTCGAACTCGCCGCCGATCATCAGCAGCCCCACCGCGAGCGCCACGATGCCCAGCGTCGAGGACGCGTACAGGGTGGTCGCGAGCGCCTCAAAGGAGCGGAACGCGGGGGCGACGGTCAGGAAGAACGCAAAGATCGCGATGAAGCCCAGCATCGAAGCGAACTCGGGGCGCCGGATGAGCTTGGAAAAGCCAGTGTGCGTTCGTAGCCGGTCATCGCTTGTCGACGCCCCTTCGCTCACTGCCGCGCTCATCGCATGCCCGCCTTCGCTGCCTCGGCGACCTTGTCCACGTTGTCCTTATCTACGAAGCTCGGGCCTGTGTAGACGGGGCGGCCGCCGCCTAGGGTGCCGCCGTTGCGCTTCGCGATCCACAGTGAGTCGACGGCCAGGTAGCCCTGCAGGTACGGCTGCTGGTCGACGGCGAAGGCGACACGGCCGTCGGCGATGGCGTCGACAAGCTCGGCGTTGGTGTCAAACGTGGCGACCTGCGCCTTGGACCCGGACTGCTTCACGGACTCCGTCGCGCGCATCGCCACCGGCGCCTGGAGGGCGAAGACGGTGTCGAAGCTCTTGTCCTGCGACAGTTTCGAGGTGATGGTGGACTGCACGGACGTCAGATCCTGGCCGTTGACGTAGAGCAGTTCGACGTTGCCATCGAGGCCCTTGCGGACGCCGTCGCAGCGCGCTTCCTGGGAGGAGTTGCCCTGCTCGTGGATGACGCACAGGACCTTCGACTTGCCTTCCTCCTTGAGGCGCTCGCCGGCGGCGTTGCCCGCCACCGACTCATCCTGGCCGAAGAAGCCCGTCATCCCGTAGTCCTGGTACTTGCCCATACCGGCGTTCAGGCCGACGACGGGGATGCCACGGTCGACAGCGTTGCGCGCTGCGGGCCCGATTGCCTCGGCGTTCGGCATGGTCACGGCGATGCCGTCGACGCCAGCGTCCACCGCGGAGCGCACCAGGTTCACTTGGTTCGGTGCCTGCGGGTCGGAGGAGTAGCGCAGCTCGATGTTGTCCTTCTTCGCCGCGTCCTCCGCGCCCTTGCGCACGAGGTCCCAGTAGGTATCGCCCGGCGCACCGTGGGTGACCATGGCCACCACGTACCTCGGCGTATCGACGCCACCAGCGGTCCCTTCAGCGTTCTCGGAGCGGGGTGCGCCGCCTGTTGAGGAGCACCCAACAAGCAGCGCCGCAGCCATCAGTGCTGTGGCAAAAAATGTAGTTCGTGTCTTAGCCATTGTACGAGTGTGATCCACCGCACCATGTTTGTCAAGGCTAGAACACCCCCGCGATCAACAACATTGCAGGTAACGAAAGGAACGTGGTGAGGAAGACGGTGTCCCGGCAGATCACCTCGCCCGAGCGGTACGTCGCCGCGTAGTTGTACACGTTCTGCGCCGTCGGCAACGCACACAGAATGAGGGCCGCGTACATATCCGAGCCGGTCAGGCCCATAAGCGACGCCACTACCCACGCCACGGCCGGCATGCCGATCAGCTTGAGGATGGTAGCGGTGGTCGTCGCTAAGCGCTGGCTCTGAAGCACCTTCTCCCCGGTGAGTGAGGCGCCGAAGCTCATCAGAATCATGGGGATGGACGCGCCACCCAGAATCTGCAGTGGCGCGAGCACCGGCTCCGGCACCGTCCACGACGACGTTGACACCGCAAACCCCGCAAACGCCGCAACCACCACCGGCGCCTTCAACCCCGCGATGACCGACTTCAGTAGCCCCGACGCCCCACGGTCCAAGCCAGCGATCACGATGGGGGAGAGCACCGCCATCTGCAACACCAGCGCCGGAATCACGTACGTCGGATCCCCCAGCACATAGGTGGCGATGGGCAATCCGATATTGACCGAGTTGTAATAACTCGACGACGCCGCCCCCGCCATCGTCTCCGCAGCATCCTGCTTGAACCACACCGCACTGATCGCCCAATAAATCAGCATCGTGGTCACCGTCGCGATCGCGATCACCAGGATCACCGGGGAGAAGAACGCATCCGTGTCCGAGACCGCCACCGACGAAAAAATCAACGACGGCGTTGCCACATGAAACGCGATGCGGTTGAGCTGCAGCCGCTGCTCACCCGGGCCGATCACCTTCTTCTGGGCAAGCCACCAGCCCGCCGCGATCACGGTGAAGATGATGGCGAAACCAGTCAGAACGTCAAGCATGCCGACTGAGTGTAGTGGCTACGCGCCTGTGAAACTGGCGCCTAGTCCATCTGAAGGACGGTGCGCAGTTCCGCGAAGGGAGCCGGGCAGATTTCGTGCGTGACGGTTCGGCCTGTTCGGGACTTTTTGAGTAGTCCGGCTTCGGCAAGCTTTTTGAGGTGGTGGGAGACCGTCGGTTGGCTGAGCCCGGAATACTCGGTAAGCGCGGTCACGCTCATCGGCTCGCACCCTTCTGCGGCGAGGCGGGAGAGGAGGCGCAGCCGGGCGGGATCTGCCAGCACTTTGAACAGGGCCGCGTAGCGCTCGGCGTCTTCTGGGGGGAGTGGGCCGGAGCCGAGTGAGCAGCAGTCTGGGGCGGGGGATTGTTCGTGCATGACTTCTACCTTCTCATATTGACAGCGGTCTATGCGGCCCTCTATTTTCACATATTGATAATTATCGATATGTGAGGTGATTAGATGACCAACCCAGAGCCGACCCCCGTTCGAATGTCGTTCCTCGACAGATTCCTACCAGTGTGGATCATCTTGGCGATGGCATTCGGTCTGCTGCTGGGCCGCGCCGTTCCAGGACTCCGCAGCACGCTTGAGCGTTTTGAAGTCGGCGGTATTTCGCTGCCGATCGCGCTGGGCCTTTTGGTGATGATGTACCCGCCGCTGGCCAAAGTCCGCTACGACAAGACCCGCGAGATCGCCACCGACAAACGGCTCATGACCGTCTCCATCATCTTGAACTGGATCGTCGGCCCCGCGTTCATGTTCGCCCTGGCCTGGCTGTTCCTGCCGGACCAACCAGAGCTACGCACCGGCCTTATCATCGTCGGACTGGCACGCTGCATCGCCATGGTGCTGGTGTGGTCCGACCTGTCCTGCGCCGACCGGGAAGCCACGGCCGTCCTGGTCGCCATCAACTCAGTATTTCAGGTGCTCATGTTCGGCGTGCTCGGATGGTTCTACCTGCAGACCCTGCCGAGCTGGCTGGGCCTGGAGACCACCTCTGTGGAGTTCTCCTTCTTCTCCATCGTCACCGCAGTACTGGTGTTTCTCGGTATCCCGCTACTTGCCGGAGTGCTCTCCCGCATCATCGGTGAGCGAGTGAAGGGCCGTGCGTGGTACGAAGAGACCTTCCTGCCCGCGGTTTCCCCGCTTGCGCTCGTGGGGTTGCTGTACACGATCGTGCTGCTGTTCTCCCTGCAAGGCGATCAGATTACATCCCAACCGTGGACCGTTGCTCGAGTCGCCCTGCCACTGCTGGGGTACTTCGTGGGCATGTTCCTGATCGCCCTGGTGGTGTCGAAGGCGTCGGGGATGGGCTACGCCCAATCCGCCTCCGTGTCCTTTACCGCCGCGGGCAACAACTTCGAGTTGGCCATCGCGGTGGCGATCGGCACGTTTGGCGCCACCTCGGCTCAAGCGCTGGCAGGTACGATCGGTCCGCTCATCGAAATCCCCGTCCTCGTCGGACTTGTCTACCTCATGCGCGGCATCGGGCAGAGACTCTTCCCAGGCGATCCCACCCTGCCAGCTGCAAGGAGCCGTTCATGAACCCCAGTGTCTTGTTCGTCTGCGTCAGCAACGGCGGTAAATCACAAATAGCGGCGGCGCTTGCGCGACACTACGCAGGCGACCAGGTCAGCGTCTTCTCCGCTGGCACGAAACCGGGCACGAAGCTGAACCAAGAATCCGTCGCCGCAATTGCAGAACTCGGTGCCGACATGTCGCGCGGCACACCAAAACCCATCGACCCAGAACTGCTGCGCACAGTCGACCGAGTAGTAATAATTGGCGACGCCGCCCAGCTCAACATGCCAGCCGACGCCGCCGGCACCCTGGAACGCTGGCACACCGACGAGCCGTCCACCCGTGGCATCGAAGGCATGGAACGGATGCGCCTCGTACGCGACGATATCGACGCCCGCGTGCGCGCCCTCCTGCGCGAGCTGCATCGCACGCTTTGAGCGGTTTGGGGCGCTACGCGCGTGCTCGGCGGGCGAGTGTGTTACCCAATGACTGGATGGCCTGCACCACGATAATCAGGATGATCACGGTGGTGAGCATTGCCACGGAGTCGAACTGCTGGTAGCCGTAGGCAATCGCAAGATCGCCCACGCCGCCGCCACCGATCGTTCCGGCCATCGCCGTCGCGGAGATGAGGCCGACGGTTGCCGTCGTGACCGCGAGAATGATGGAGGATTTCGCCTCCGGCAGGAGGAAGTGGCGGATGGTCTGCCACATGTTCGCGCCCATCGATTCGGCGGCCTCGGTGATACCGGGGTTGACCTCGAGCAGGGACTGCTCGATGAGCCTTGCGATGAACGGGGCGATGTACAGGGTGAGCGGCACCAGCGCGGCCGTCGTGCCTATTGAGGTGCCCACAATAGAGCGGGTAAACGGCGAAATCGCGACCAGCAGAATGATGAACGGCAGGGAACGGATGATGTTGACCACCACGTTGAGCACCCCGTACACCAGCCGGTTCGGGCGCAAGCCGCCCGGGCGGGTAATCACCAGCGCCAGCGCCAGCGGGATACCAACCAGCGCACCAATGAACAGGGCGACCCCCACCATGTACACGGTCTCCCCGAAGGAGTCGAGGTACATCGACGGAGTCACGCGCGAGCCCGTGAGGTCGCGCCACCAGGAGTTCAGCGGTTCCATTTACGCCTCCACCTCATTCACAGTCACACCTTCCAGGCTCGACAGCCACGCCACCGCGCCGTCCGCCTCGCCGCCACGCAAGCCGACGATGGTGGTGCCCACGGTGGTCTCCGCAAGCTCAGTACTTGACGACGCCAGCAGCCGCGCATCCACACCAAACCTGCCAACGAGCTGCGTGAACACCTCTTGCGCAGCCCCTCCCGTGTGGACGAGCTGCACCGCGCGGTCAAACCTTCCTTCGCGGATGGTCTCGCGCACGTGCTCAGGGACCTCGCGCTGGATGACCGTCTCCACGAACCGCTGCGTCAACGGGTGCTGCGGGTCGGCGAACACCTCGGCGACGGGGCCCGACTCCACCAGGTGGCCCTCGGACAGTACCGCGACCTCGTCCGCGAGCTGCGCCACCACGTCCATCTGGTGCGTGATCAGGAGGATCGTCACGCCCAGCTCCGAATTGATCTTGCGGAGTAGCTCCAGGATTTGTGTTGTGGTGAGCGGATCCAAGGCGGACGTGGGCTCGTCGCAAAGCAAAATACTCGGATTGGTCACGAGCGCACGAGCGATGCCGACGCGCTGCCGCTGACCGCCCGAAAGCTGGTGTGGCTTGTGACTTGCGCGGTCGGTGAGCCCCACCATTTCGAGGGCCTCCGCGACACGGCGCTGCATCTCCGCCTTCGGCGTCTTCGATAGCAGTAGGGGCGTGGCGACATTCTCCGCAACCGTCTTGGTCTCCAGAAGGTTGTAGTTCTGGAACACCATCGACACCTTGCGTCGCAGGTCACGCAGCTGCTTCGCGTTCAGCTTCGCGGGTTCCTCGCCGAGCACCGACACCGAGCCCGACGTCGGCACCTCCAACCCATTGACGGTACGAATCAGCGTGGACTTGCCAGCACCAGACGTCCCCACCACGCCGGAGATACCTCCTGCTGGCACAGCAAACGAGATGTCCTCGAGCGCAGTAAAGGTGGTGTCCCCGGTGCCGAACACCTTGGTCACACCGTCAAAGACGACGGCGCTACCGCTACCGGTTGCGATGGTCATGCGAGCCTTTCTAGCGCTTTGTCTACTTCAGAGAATCCGGAAGGAACCAGTAGTTGTTCTCGTTGTGCTCGTCGAAGTACTGCTTGAACTCCTCCGAGCGGTACGCGTCCGCGACCGCCTTCGCCCACGGCTGATCCTTCTTGTCCTCGGTGGTCACCGCGACAAGAATCAGCTCCGGACGCAGCGTCTCCTGGAACACCTGCAACTTCGGGTCCAACCCGGCGGAATACGACATGGAGCCCGGGATCACCGCCCAGTCAAAGTCCGGCAGCGTGCGCGACAGGTTGCCCGAATCAATGGAGATAATCTCCAGGTTGTGGGGGTTGTCCTTAATATCCGACTCCGCGACCAGCGTCGCATCCGGATCATTCAAGGTAATCCAGCCAGCATCCACCAACAGGTGCAGCGCGCGGGACTTATTCGACCCATCCAGCGGGATACCAACCTTGTGGCCGTCGGCAACCTCGGTGAGCTGCGTGTACTTATCGGAGTACAACCCAGCCGGCACCGTCGGCACCTCAGTAATGGAAGCGAGGTTGCTGCCCTTCTCCTCATTAAAGACGTTCAGCCAGGCAGTGTGCTGGTCAACGTTCAAGTCCGCGGACCCCTCGTTGAGCGCAGTATCTGCCTGGGTCAGGTCAGTAAACGACTGGTACTCCACTTCGTAACCCTGCCCCTCCAGGATGGGGCCGACCGCGTCCGTGAACAGCTCCGAGTACGGGCCAGGCGAAGTAGCGACGCGGATCGTCTGCAAGTCGCCGTCCGGGGTAGCGGTGGCGTCGGTGGAATCGCCGGAGCAGGCGGTGAGGCCAAGCGTTAACGCGGCAGCCGCGGTGATGGCAGTGAGTTTCTTCAGCACAATGTTTCCTTTCAAGTTGTTTTAAGCTGTACCGAAGAATAAACCACTCGGTTTGTTATTGCAAGACTGGTCGGTCTAGTTTGTTGGGGCGCGAGGTGGTCGGGGTGGTCTGGTTTGGGCTTGTGCTGGGTTGGGGTGGGGTGAGGTTGGGGGCGGGGGCTGGAGTTGGGCGGCCGGGGGCTAGGGTTGATCGCCTAAAAGTGAGTAAAAGGATTGTAGTATTCCGCTTTTCGCAAAGAATTTCGAGGATTACTACAATCCACCTACTACAGTTTGGAATTTTTTGGGGCTCGCGCCGCTGTTTTCGGGCGCGCGGCATGGTGGCGAGCGCGTTCCTAGAGCTGCGGTAAACGTGCAGCTCACGGGTGACGTACCCGTTTCTGCAACGATTTCGCACCCGCTTTTGCAACGGTTTTATACCCGCTTTTGCAATTTGCGGACTGTGAGTGGCGGCGCGGACGCGCTTCTTTGTGGAAGCGGCTGGTCTCGACCGTAAGGAAGGGGGTGAGATGAATGCCTCAAGCTGATTCCGGTAACCAGCCGGACAAACCCAACTGAATATCAGACACGCACAAGGCCTGGCGCTCTACCCCCGCAACTTGCCGATCAATGCCATCACGCCCGAGACCCCCGCTGTCAGCATTCCGGCCAACGTGGCCAGAGCGAGCATCCCGGCGATGAAGGACTCGGCCTCCGGGTCGAACGTTTCCAGGCACAGCCCGAAGAGCACAAACGACACCACCGTGATGATCACCGACCGCTTGAATACCTTCCCGGACTTGGAGCGTCGCTTCGGGGCGGTAGCAGGCGTGAGCAGCGCGGGATCGTACAGCGTCGATTGGGCGGGGACCGGTGCGTGCAGCGGGGCATACGCTGCGGCAAGTAGCTCCTCAGGTGTCAGTTCATTGGTGGCAGGTCGGGGCTTTGTGGCTGCAGGGCGTGGCGCTGGAGCAGGCTGCGCCTCCGCAACAATCTCCGGAGCGACCTCCTCAACAACCGCCGCCTCCACCTCAGCCGTCTCCTCGACGCCGTCGACGGCGAGGTCCACCACCATCTCCACAAGCTGGCTGCACCGCTTCGGGCCGACGCCGTGCAGGTCAAGTAGGTCGTCGGCGCTGGCGTTGAGCATCTCCGGGTGCTCGAGGCTCCACATGGCGAGGTAGCGGTCGATGCCGCGCCCGGTCGCCTCGGGGACGTGGTGGGGTTTGAGGTTGTCAGCGATCTCGTGCAGTGGGCGGTCCGGGTGTTGTTCGATCCACGCGGCGGCGATGCGCGCACTCGACGCGCCAACAGCGTGCGACTGCTCGGTGGTCAGCCAAGAGAACTGCTCCGGGGCTGAAACAGGCGCAGCGGCATCAGGGGCAGCAACCGGTGCGTCCTCGGTCGAATCCTCCATGGCCTTCAGTAACTGGGCGAAGTGGGTCTCGCTGATGATCGGCACGTTGTTCTCGCGTGCTTGCTTCGCCTTCCCGCTCATCGAGTCCGGATTCGCCGCAACAAGGACGGCGCACGTGCGGGTCACGCCACCGACGTCGAGGCCTGCGGCGGTGGCGCGGTCGGTCCAGACGTCGCGAGGGATGTCGAGGGCTCCGGTGAACGCGACGCGGTCGCCCGGGCGCAGGGCGAAGGTGGCGGGGGTGGGGCCGGAGGTGGGCTCGTCGAGAAGCGAGCGCACGAGCTGCGCATCGACGTTGAGCGCCTCGGCAATGTCGAGCAGCGTGGCGCGCTCCTCGTCCGTGATGACGCCATCGGCCCAGGCCTCGACGGCGAGCTGGCGCGTGAACTCCTCGTTGATGGCGTCGACGTCGTCGGCGCTGAGGCCCGCGGCGATGGCGGTGGATTCGAGGCGGCGCATCTCGGTGCGGGAGATGGCGCGGTCCACAAGTGCGCAGGTCAGCTCGGCGCGGTAGTCGGCTTCGTTCTTGGTGGTGGCCGTCGGCAAGGCGCGCGAAAGCTGCCCCGCCCAGGACGGCTCGCCGCCGCGGGGGAGGCACGGGGCCTCGGCTGCGGGGGAGGTGAACGTCGCCGCCGGATACTTCTCGACGTCCACTCCGTTGCCCACGCACAAGTAACGGAGGAGCTCCGCGGTCGCCTCGGCGTCCGCGAGTGCGGAGTGCGCAAACCGGTTCCGGATCTTCGCGATGCCCAACGCCTCACTCAACTTGCCCACGCCCATGTACTGCTTCGTCAACCGCATCGTGTCCAGCCACTCGCACAAGCCGTACTCCGCGCCGGCGCGCGCGAACTCGTTGGTCAGGAAGCGGTGCTCAAACGACGCATTGTGCGCCACCAGCGTGCGACCATTGAGCAGCGAGCCCAGGTACGGAGCGACGTCGCGAAATAATGGTGCATCCACCACATCGGTCGCCGTGATCTTATGGATGTAACTATTCGGAATGTCGCGCTCCGGCTGGATCAGGGTCTCCCACGTGCGCTCCACGGAGAAGTCGGGGCGCAGCAGCACCACGCCGATCTCCACAATGCGGTCCTGGTTGCTCAGCCCTGTCGTCTCCAAATCGACGACCGCAAACCCATTCCGGCCCATTCCTGCTCCTTTGTCCATCCGTGTTGGGGGCGTCATTCAATATAAGGCACGCCTCCGACACCGCGGGGCGGAGTCGGTCGGATGTTCGATGGAACCGGCGGGGGAGTTGTGGTCGCCGCGTAACGCCCGGCACCGTCTGTGCCGATTACATGGGCATGAAGAAGATCATCGCATCGGCCGTCGCTGCGGCGACCGCCTTCACCGCCCTCGCCACGACCCCGGCCCACGCCGCCCACCTCGCCCGCACTGACAGCGGCCAGTGCCGCGTCGTCCTCAACGACGCCGAGCGCGGCCCCGCCTGGCAGGCCGAACGCATCGCAAAAACGCTCACGCACGGCATGTACGCCACCGCCGTCGCCGAAGCATTCGAGGCAACCTTCGAGGGGCTCAAACCACTTGGCGACGCCCACCTCGACCAACCAGCCATCATCTCCTACCAGCAACTCCGCCTGGAAGGGCAGGAGCCCGGCGAGCGTCCCGACTACGACGCCGCCCGCGCCGCCACTAAGGAAAAACTGGCCAAGCTAGGCCTGGTTTCCACCGACGCCGACTTCTACCTGGACATGAAGCAGGGTGCCCAGATTCCGCTTTCACCAGCGGGCAAGGCGCTGCAGGGCTCGGCGCGCTGGTACATCGGTATCGACGGCTCCGTGCCGGAGGTGACCAGCCTCGGGGAGAACTACGTATTTGGCCGTACCGGCGACAACACTGCTCGGTTCCTGAACCACGTCCAGGACTGGAAGCGCGCCGCGTTTGCCTCGAACATGTCCGATACTTACTTTGCCAAGGCCACCGACTCACTCGAGTCCCGCTACTACTACTTGCTTAAGCAGGCGCAACAGTGCAGTGACAACCCACCGCTTATCTTCAGCACCCAGAACGCAGACCTGCCAGCACCGCCGGTACTGAAGAACACCCTGCCGGGCCAACCAGCCGACCCTTCCACACCCGAAACGCCGACCCCGGAGCAGCCCGCGCCGAAGCCGGAGCAGCCGCAGAACTTTGACGCCAAGCTCGGCCAGATCATCGGCATCATCGCTGCGGTTCTGGCAGCGCTGGGCGGGTTGTTCGCGCTGCTCAAGAACGCCGGCATCAATGTGCCGGAGCTTCCGAAGATTCCCGGGCTGAACAAGTAAATCTCCTACCCTGGGAGGAGGCGCGTGCTCGGTGTTGCCGATAGGCTTACGCCCATGCGCTACAAACCGGGTGACCTTGTGCTCGCGGTCGCTGTTGCCATCTTGGCGGCGGTGTACACCGCGAGTGCGTTTACCCAACCCACACATGCGGCCAGTTGGGGCCAAGCCGTACTGTCGTGGGGCTTCGTCGCGGTGTGCGTGGTGCTCACGAGCAAACCCAAGTTCTCCTCGATTGCCCTTATCGCGCTGAATGTTGCCTGGTCTGCGTTGTGGCTGGCAGCGCCGATCAACCTTGGCTTTTCCCCGTGGGTGTTGGCGGTCCCGGTGGCCACCTTTATCGCCGGGCGGTTCACCGAGAAGCGCTTCGCGTTGGGCGTCCTCACCGCCGCGTGCGGGTGGGCGCTGCTGTCGCCGTTCATGTGGACATGGGACGACAACTTCGTGTTGTTCTACCGGCACGGGGCTGATCTGGGGATCACGCTTGCACTGCATTGGGGCGCGTGCGCGGTGGGGTACTTGCTCGGGGCGAATTTGGCGGCTGAGGAGGCGGAGCGGCGTCGAGAAGCGAACGCGAAAGAGCAGCGCCTCGCGGCAGCGCGCGAGGAGGAACGCCGCGCCATTGCCCGCGATATCCATGACCTGCTCGGCCACTCCCTGACCCTGATCAAGGCGCAGGCCAATGCCGGGTTGGCGGCCGGGCAGGAGCGGGAGGCGCTGCAGCAGATCAACGAGGCCGCCGGGCAGTCGTTGTCGGAGATTCGCCTGCTTGTGCGCGGCCTGCGTGAGAGCGATCATGCGTTTTCGCCGGCGGCGGGGATCCCTGACCTGCCGTCGTTGGTGCAGCGCTACCGCGATGCCGGTCTGGAAGTGTCGCTGGAAGCACCAGCAGTGGATGTCTCCCCGGTGACCTCGCTTGCTACTTATCGCATCGTAGCGGAGGCGTTGGCAAACGCGGCGCGCCACCAAGTCGATCCCGCTGTGATGGTTCGGATCGCACCGGGCGAGACTGTGGTGGTAGAAGTCGTTTCTACAGGCCAGATTCGACCCCAACCAGGCGCCGGCGTTGGGCTGGAGGGGCTGCGCGAACGCGCGGCAAGCGCCGGTGGCACGCTGAAGACATGGCAGTCAGGGGAGACGTTTACCGTGCGGGCGGAGTTGGCAGCATGATCCGCCTGCTCCTTGCCGACGACCAACCGCTCCTCCTCAGCGCCCTCCGCACCATCTTGGACGCCCAGGACGACATCACCGTCGTCGCCACCGCCGCCGACGGCGCCGAGGCCGTGGAGCAAACCCGCGCCCACCGCATCGACGTGGCGGTGCTGGACATCCGCATGCCAGTACTCGACGGCATCACCGCCGCCCGCACCATCATGGAAATGGGCCCACGCGTGATCATGCTGACTACCTTCGACGACGACACCTTGATCCATGCGGCTATCGACGCCGGCGTGCACGGCTTTCTTCTCAAAGACGCCGAACCCGACGTCCTGGCCAACGCCGTGCGCGCTGTCGCCCGCGGCGAATCGGTCCTGGCCCCCGGGGTGACCGGCCGCGTGATGGAATGGGTCCGCGACGGTGCGGGCACCCAAGAATCCGCCGCCGCGCTGGAGGCGCTGACGCAACGCGAACGCGACGTGCTCGCAGAAATTGGCCGCGGCGCCACGAACGCTGAAATCGCCGCCACACTGTTTATTGCAGAGACCACGGTGAAAACGCACGTCTCTAATCTGCTTGCCAAACTTGGCGCGCGCGACAGGGTGGCGCTCGCCTTGATTGCGCAGCGCGCCGGGATCTCCTCCTAGAGGAGGAGGCAGTTTGGTCCCACCGACCGATGTGGTGGCTTTGCTGGGTGACGACCATGAATGCCATGACTGATACGCAACTTGCTTGCCGCGGCGTGGCTGTGTCCTTCGGGGACCACCACGTACTTCGCGATGTGTCGTTGACCACCACCCCGGGCCGAGTCCACGCGCTGCTCGGCCCCAACGGTGCCGGGAAATCGACGCTGATGTCGGTGCTGCTCGGCCTGATCGAACCCGATGCCGGCGAGGTAACACTGATGGGGCAGCCCTTCGCCCGTGAGGCGCTGCGCCATGTCGGCGCCTCCATCAACGACCCTGCCTTTTACAGCCACCTCAGCCCCCGCAACAACCTCCGCGTCCACACCACGCTGCTGGGCCTTCCCGACAGCGAAGCCGACCGGGTTCTCGAACTGGTCGGCCTCCAAACCGCGGGCAAGAAGAAAGCCGGAACGTTTTCCACCGGCATGAAGGGACGCCTCGCCCTCGCTCAGGCGCTGCTCGGCGAGCCAGAGGTGCTCATTCTCGACGAACCACAAAACGGTCTCGACCCCGAAGGCATTGCCCACCTGCGCGACTACCTCCGCGAATACGCACGTGCCGGGCGCACCGTCCTGGTCAGTTCCCACCAACTCGGCGAAGTGCTGCACATGGCCGACGACGCCACCGTGATCGCAGGCGGCGGCGTCCGCTTCGCAGGCGAGCTCGCGGAACTGGGCCCCAACCTAGAAGAGTCATTCTTCCGGCTCACGTCAGGTGATGACCGATGACCCTCCTACACGCCGAATGGATCCGTGCGCGCGGCTCCATGCTGTGGTGGCTCGCCGGAGCAGGCCTGCTGGTTGGCGTGCTGCTGACGTTGTTCGCCCTGGCCGGAAACGTCGAAACCGCGTCGAACCTGCTCTACCCGCAAGGACTGTTGGTCACCGGCATGGCTGCTCCCGCCGCCGCGCTGTTCGCCGGTTTGGCCGAAACCCGCGAACGTGACGCCCGTGGCGGCGGCACATTGTGGCGGCCGGTCTCACGGGTGCGAACGCGAGCCGCCCGCATCGCCGTGGTGTGGCTGGCGCTGGCCGTGTTCGTTGCCCTTGACTTTGTCGTACCGGTTGCCGCCGGCCTCATGTTCAACCTAGACAACACAGCCGCGATCGCACTCGTCGGCTTGTTTGTGTGGCTGGGCATGCTCGGTCCGGCAGGCCTCGCCGCCGCGTCTACGCGACGCATCGGGATGCTGCCGACCATCATCCTCGGCTTTTTCTTCACCATCGAGCTTGGCTACTTCGCCGAACGCGACTGGTGGTGGGCCAACCCCGGCGCCTGGCCAATTCGGTTGGTGCTGCCGACCATGGGCCTGCACTTCAACCTGCTGCCCCTCGACGCCACGGATCCGATGGCGGGGGAGTCTCCTGTGCTTGCCCTCATCCTCACGCTGGTGCTCGCAGCAATTGGCTTTGTAGTGGCCGCCCTCGTACCACCGCGCACCCGACCTATATTGCGCCGCCGCCGAGTCCACCACGTCACCGCACCGCTGGCCACTTCTCCGGCGACGCCACGCACCGAAGCCACCGGATACGTGGCTGCGGTGAAGGGGGTTGCGATGGCGGCGAGGGTGTCGTCGATACGCGTCTTGCTCCTGCTCACCGCCCTGGTGCTGCTGTTCTCGCTGGCATATCCGGTGGATGTGCGTGAGGCGATGTTCACCTACATCATCCTGCCGATAGGGGCGGGCGTGCTTCCCACACTGGTGTGGCCGAAACTGCGTCCCGCCTGGGCGCTCATGCAGGTCGAACACCCACACGTCCGCGCCGCATTGGCCACTTGGTGCGTTGGAGTCGTCGCACTCGTCTGCGCGTTCGGAGCGGCCGTGGTTGGCGACGCGCGCTTCGGACTCCTCGCGTTCCTCGCCGGCAGCGTATTGGCCCTCACCGCACTTGCCATCACCGTCCGCTTCGGCGTGGCATGGGCGCTGGCTGCGGCGATCCTGGTCACGATCGTCTCCGCCACGATCGGCGGCGACGTCCTCGCGCAATCTGCGTTATGGATCCTTGCCGTCCCCGCATGGCCAGCTACCGCCACCGGTACACGAGTGTGGGTTGCGGCTGCGGTGGGGCTGGTGCTGCTGGCGGTGGTTGTAGTGCTGCTGATGCGGACGCTGCGCGGGATGCGCCCAGTACGACGCTAACCCGCCGGAGTGAGGCGTCCGTCCGCCGTGTAGCGACCATCGGGGGAGTTGTAGAAGGCGTGGGCGTGGTTGTCGTCGATAAGTAAGTGCCACGTGCCGCCGTTATCGCAGGTGCCCTCGGTGATCGTCTCCCGGAAGCCATCCTCGGTTCTCGTGAGCTGCCCTGCACAGCCGAGCTCAGGGTAGGTCACCGCGATACCGTCCGCGGTTGGCGCGAACCAGACACGGAACTGCTGCCCCTGTAGGTGCTCGACCTCGGATACCTGACCCATCGTGCCCTCCATTGGACCTTTGAGTTCTGGAGGTTTGATTGTGCCCAGCGCCGCCGCGGCCGTCGTCGGGTGCCAGGTGATACGGGTGAACTCGCTGAGCGGATTGCCGACGACCGTCTCCTCCGGACCCCACACCTTCTCCAAACGCTGACCCCGCAGCTCGAAGTGCGTCACGTGCAAGAGAGGGCTTTCGGCTTCGTACTGGTCCAAGCCCGGCTGCGTGCCGTTGGTGAACACAGTCGGGTACGGGTCGTCCGAGTCGATGAGGTAGTCCTTCGTCCAGCTCAGCGTGCCGTCCTGGGCCCGCAACACGCGAATTGGAGAAGGGCCGTCAGCACCAGCGCGCAGCAGCAGTTCCGGCTCAAGATCGCCGTTGATATCTAAGACGTCGTAGGCGAACGTGCCGTCCAAGCCGTCGAGATCTGCGAAGAACCGCGCCGGGTCCGCGATGGCGTCGGCGTACAGATCACGGGTGGAGGGCACCGGTGCTTCAGTCGCGGGCGTGCCCAGTGTTGTTTCCGGCACGGGCGCTTCCGGCACAGGCGCCGTGCCGCAGGAAGCCAGCAGGAGAGTGGCGGTGATGAGAGGCAGATAGCGCTTCATGGCACCACGCTACAGAAAACTAGAAACCCGAAGAAAGTTCCCAACCTATTCGTGATCGCCGGAACCATTTTCGTGGACAGCCGTTGTGACCTAGGGAAATGTAACCGTTGGTCGACCGGAACCGGCCCCAAACGCAAAATAGTTCCCCGGCGGCGGGAACTATTTCAAAGGGGCACGAAGGGGAGAAAACCGCTAGGTCACATACCTACCTAGTAGTAGAACGGGAAGTCGTCCCAACGGGGCTCGCGTTTTTCAAGGAAGGAGTCGCGGCCTTCGACGGCCTCGTCGGTCATGTAGGCGAGGCGGGTTGCTTCACCGGCGAAGACTTGTTGGCCCATGAGGCCGTCGTCGACAAGGTTGAAGGCGAATTTGAGCATGCGCTGTGCGGTGGGGGACTTGCCGTTGATTTCGCGGGCGACCTGGATGGCCTCCTCTTCCAAGGAAGCGTGCGGGGCGACGATGTTGACGGCGCCCATGCGCTGCATCTCCTCGGCAGAGTAGGTGCGGCCGAGGAAGAAGATCTCGCGGGCGAACTTTTGACCCACCATCTTGGCCAGGTAGGCGGAGCCGTAGCCGGCGTCGAAGGAGCCGACGTCGGCGTCGGTTTGTTTGAACCTGGCCTCCTCCTTCGAGGCGATGGTCAGGTCGCACACGACGTGGAGTGAGTGGCCGCCGCCGGCTGCCCAGCCGCTCACCACCGCGATGACCACCTTGGGCATGGTGCGGATGAGGCGCTGGACCTCAAGGATGTGCAGGCGTCCGCCCTCGGCCTTGACGCGCGCTTCATCGACGGTGTCGGCGGTGTCGCCGCCCGCGTACTGGTAGCCGGAGCGGCCACGGATGCGCTGGTCGCCGCCGGAGCAGAACGCCCAGCCGCCGTCCTTCTCGGAAGGCCCGTTGCCGGTCAGCAACACCACGCCCACAGAAGGGTCGCGCCTGGCGTGGTCGAGTGCCCGGTAGAGTTCGTCGACGGTGTGGGGGCGGAACGCGTTGCGTACTTCGGGGCGGTCGAAGGCGATGCGGACGATGCCGTCGGCGCGTGTGGTTCCTACGTGTCGGTGGTAGGTGATGTCGGTGAAGTCAAAACCTTCGACCTCGCGCCATTGGGTTGGGTCGAATGGTTGCGCAGTGGAATAGCTCATGGCTTTGTAGTCTACGGTGCCGACGGCAGCTCGGGGCACCCCCACAGGGAGGCAACCACTGTATAAGGCATTGCTTACCTAATGGGCTCGGAGTTAAATCAAACGTATGAGTCTGATAACGAAAACTGCCGAGGGCACCCTTGCCCGCATCCCCGTCGGCGACAGCGCCGTTATCGCGGCGCTTGACACTACCCCTACCGTCGCGCGTCGCCTGCAGGAGCTTGGTCTTCGCCCAGGCCAGCGCGTGAGCATTATGCAGTCCACGGCTGGTGGTGGCCGCGTGATCAAGGTGGCAACCTCCCGCTACGCCCTCAGCGCTGACGCGCTGCGTGGCATCAAGGTGAGCGTGGCATAGCCATGGCCGATTTCACCCAGGTTCCGTCGTGTTGCGGGCCGCACGCAGATACCGCCGTCAAGGGCGAGCCCACCATCGCGCTGATCGGAGCTCCGAACGCCGGCAAGTCCACCTTGTTTAATGCGCTGACTGGCGCGAACGTGAAGATGGGCAACTGGCCTGGCACCTCCGTGGAGATTTCTCGCGGCGTGTGGGCGGGTTCCTATAACGTGATTGATTTTCCTGGCGCCTACTCGCTGGATCCGCAGAGCCCTGACGAGGAGCTCACTCGCGAGCTGCTGCTGGAGCGTTGCCCGGCGGAGCGTCCGGATGCGGTGGTGGTCGTCGTTGATGCGGCGAACCTTGCGCGTGGTTTGTATATGGTGGCGCAGCTCGCGGAGACGCCGTACCGCATCGTGGTTGCGTTGACCAAGATGGATGTGGCCCGCGCGGAGGGCATTGCGGTGGATGCGGCGGCGCTGCAGAACGCGCTTGGGTTGCCCGTGGTCGCGGTCGATCCGCGTAAGAGGGATGTGCGCGGTCTGCGCGAAGTTATCGACGCCCAGCTCGCCGAACCAGCGGTCACCCTGCGCCCAGTGGCTACCACTGACGACTTCGAGCTTGCCGACGCCCGCTTCGCCTGGGTCGACGCCGCCGTCGAAGTTGCTGCGACCGACACCGGTCACCAGCAGACTTTCACCGAGCGCCTGGATCGCTTCGCGTTGCACCCGGTGATCGGCCCGCTGATGTTCCTGGTGGCGATGTGGATGGTTTTCGAGATCACCACGACTGTGGCGAAGCCGTTGCAGGATGGCCTGGAGGGCTTTTTTGGCGGCCCAGTTTCTGACGCGGCGCTCGCGGTGCTGCCGGATATCGGCTGGCTGCGAGGGCTGGTCGTCGACGGCCTCATTAACGGCGTGGGCATGGTGCTCACGTTCGCGCCGCTGATGGCGCTGATGTTCCTGTGTCTCGCTGTGCTGGAGGATTCTGGTTATATGGCGCGCGCGGCCGTCGTCGCGGATCGTGTGATGCGTGCGATGGGCTTGCCTGGTAAAGCGTTCATCCCGCTCATTGTTGGCTTCGGCTGTAACGTGCCGGCGATTTCGGCGACGCGCGTGATGGGGGATCCGCGCCACCGCCTGATGACGGCCCTCTTGGTGCCGTTCGCGTCCTGCAGTGCGCGCCTGACGGTGTACGTCATGCTGGCTGCGACGTTCTTCCCGGATCACGCGGGCACCGTCGTCTTCGCGATGTACGTCATTTCTATCCTGCTTGTCGTGCTGACGGGCTTCGCGTTGCGCAAGGTGTTGTGGTCCACGATGGGCACCGAGCCATTGGTCATTGACCTGCCGGTGTACCAGCTGCCGGGCGCGCGCCTGGCGCTGTCGGTGATGTGGGCGCGCTTGCGTGGCTTCCTTGAGACCGCGGGCAAGATCATCGTGGCGACCGTCGTCGTGGTGTGGGCGCTGCAGTCCACCCCGGTGACCTCCGAGGCAGAGTTCGGCGAGGTTGCCCCGCAGGAGTCGGTGTACGGCACTGTCTCTGACGCGATCGCCCCTGTCTTCGCGCCTGCAGGCTTCGACTCCTGGTCCCTGGCCGGCCCACTGATCACCGGCTTTGTGGCCAAGGAGGCCGTCATTTCCAGCTGGGCGCAGACCTACGCGCTGGAGGAGCCCGAGGAGGGCGACGGCAACTCGCCGCTGAGCCAGGCGATCCGCGAAGACTTCAACCAGGCCTCCGGCGGGCACGCGATACCTGCAGTGTGGGCGTACATGCTCTTCCTGCTGGCGTACACCCCGTGCGTGGCCACGCTTGCTGCGCAGCGCCGGGAGATCGGCCTGAAGTGGACGTTGTTCGGCGTCGCACTGCAGATGGTGATGGCGTGGGGCCTGGCCGTCGGTGCGTTCCAGCTGCTGAAGGTGTTCTTCTGATGAGTAGCGGACCGATGTCGGCGGTGCTCGGCGCACTGCGCGAGGGCTGCGTGAGCCGCGAGGAAATCGCGCGCCGCACCAACCTGTCACCCATGACTATCGACGCCGTCATGGCCCACCTCGAGGCCACCGGCGAAGTGCAGCGTCGCGCCCTCAACGACTCCTGCGCGGGCGGCTGCGGTGGCTGCCCCTCGCGCGGGGCGTGCACGTCGGGTCCTGTCGCGTTGGTGCTCGGCCGGCGCTAGCCTGGCGGTATGCCTTTCCTTCTGCCTTCTGTTGACGAGGTCCTCGAGCGTTCCCACGTTGTAGCCCTGCCCATGGCGGTGAAGTTCCGCGGGATCACCACGCGCGAGGCCCTGCTTATCGACGGCCCCTCCGGCTGGGGCGAGTTCTCTCCCTTTGTGGAGTACGGCCCTGAAGAGTCCGCGCAGTGGCTGCGCTCCGGTTTGGAGGCCGCGTTCGATGGTCTGCCGGAGGCCTCCGGACCGGTGCCGGTGAACGGCACGGTGCCCGCGGTGGATGCGGCGCAGGTGGAGGAGGTGTTGGAGCGTTTCCCGGGGATCGGGACGTTCAAGATCAAGGTGGCCGAGGCTGGCCAGACGCTCGCCGACGATGTTGCGCGCGTTGAGCGAGTGTGCGAGCTGCGCCCCGACGCCACCCTGCGCGTGGACGCGAACCGGGGGTGGAGCGTCGAAGAGGCGGTGCGCGCCGCCGAGGCGCTGGGGGAGCTGGAGTACATCGAGCAGCCCTGCGGGAGCGCGGAGGAGCTCGCGGAGGTGCGGGCGAGGGTGCGTACGCCGATCGCGGCGGACGAATCGATACGCCGGGCCGCTGACCCGCTGCGTGTCGCCGAGCTGGGTGCGGCGGATGTTGCCGTGTTGAAGGTTGCGCCGCTCGGGGGAGTGCGCCGCCTGCTGGCGCTGAAGCAGAACTTGGGGATGGATGTGACGGTGGCGAGCGCCCTGGACACCGCGGTGGGGATGTACGCGGGGCTGGTGGCGGCGCGGTGCGCGGACTCGCGCGCGGCGGGATTGGCTACGCAGCGGCTGTTCGTAGAGGACGTCGCGAAGCCCCGCCCACTTATCGATGGCTGCCTCGAAGCCACCCCTGTTACCCCCGATCCGGCGCGTCTGCACGAGTTGCGGGCTCCCGCGGAACGTCGCGACTGGTGGTTTCAGCGCGTTCGGGACTGCATGGACACCATGCGGGGGTAAAAACGTGCCCGGGCGGGGGTGGAAATGTTTGATTAATCTGTGCATTCTTGCGACATTTGATGTGTGAGGGCGTAACGTCTCCCACGCGAGGGTGTGAAAGATCACCTTTTTAGCTGTTGTGTGAATCCTGTTCGAAAGGATCGAAAATGTCGACTCCCGTGATGCACGAATCGTCCGCGCTCTCCGACGGCGAGCTTGCCAAGTCGCCCGAACCGGGTGAGTGGCGCCGCCAACTCATCGGCCTGATCGCAGGTGTGCTGCTTGCGCTGCTGGTGTACTACATCTTCCCGGGCAGCGCTGCCGAAACAGTGCAACAGTCCTCGGGCGCCGACCCTGAAACGACCTACGACGCTGACGTGATGCGCGTCGTCGCCGCGACCACGGTGCTCATGGCGGCGTGGTGGATGACGGAGGCGATCCCGCTGGCGGCAACCGCGCTGCTGCCGATCGCGATCTTCCCAGTGATGGGCGTGGCAAAGTTTAGCGCCGTCTCCGGGCCGTACGCGTCGTCCACGATCTTCCTCTTTATGGGCGGCTTCCTGATGGCCCTTGGCCTGCAGCGCTGGAACCTGCACCGCAGGCTCGCGTTGGTGGTCGTGCGCATTGTGGGTACCAGCCCGAAGCGCATCATCTTGGGCTTCATGCTGGCCACTGGCTTCATGTCCATGTGGGTGTCCAACACCGCGACCGCGGTGGTCATGCTCCCGATTGGTGTTTCTGTGCTGACCCTGACCGCTGACTCCGTGGGTGGCATGCAGAACCAGAAGAAGTTCGCTACCTCGCTCATGCTGGCAATCGCGTACTCCGCCTCCACCGGTTCGCTCGGCACCCTGATTGGTACACCACCGAACGCGCTGCTGGCCGGCTACATGAAGGAAGCACACGACATCACGATCGGCTTCGGCCAGTGGATGCTCGTCGGTATGCCGATGGCGATCCTGTTGACCGTGATCGCGTGGTTTGTCCTGATTAACGTGTTCAAGCCTGAGATCGACCGGATCCCTGGTGGCAAGGAGCTTATCGACGCCGAGTACCGCAAGCTGGGCGCATGGACCTTCCCGCAGGTGGCCGTCGGCATCATCTTCCTGATCGCGGCACTCGCCTGGATCTTCATTCCGCTTGGCATCAAGCAGTTCGGTTGGGAGTTCCCGTACAACGACGCCATCGTCGGCATCATTGCCGGCCTGCTGATGTTCATCGTGCCGGGCACGAAGCAGGGCAAGCGCCTGATGGACTGGGAGACCGCGAACGAGATGCCGTGGGACGTCCTGCTGCTGTTCGGTGGTGGCCTGTCTCTGTCCGCGATGTTCACCTCCACCGGCCTGTCCCTCTGGATCGGTGAAGCCGCAAAGGGCCTCGCCGTGCTGCCGACGATCCTGCTCATCATGGCTGTCGCTGCACTGGTGCTGGGCCTGACCGAGCTGACCTCGAACACCGCAACCGCCGCAACCTTCCTCCCGATCATGGGTGGTGTCGCGGTTGGTATCGGCCTGACCGAGGCAACCGAGATGAACATCCTGCTGCTGGCCATCCCGGTGGCGCTGTCCGCAACCTGTGCGTTCATGCTTCCGGTGGCAACTCCGCCGAACGCGATTGCGTACTCCTCGGGCTACGTCACCATGGGCGAGATGCTCAAGGGCGGCCTGTGGCTGAACATCATCTCCCTCGGCCTGATCACCGTGGTGACCTACTTCCTGGCGGTGCCGGTGTTTGGTTTGGTGCTCTAGCGGTACGCTAGCAGCATGGATAACCAGCAACGTCCAAAGCAGTACTTCCCGGACCCGGAGCACCAAACGCAGTACTACGAGCCGGAGGCCTATTACGAACCCCAGTCCTATTACGAGCCGGAGCCGCAGCGCTCCAATGGTCTCGCAATCGGGCTGGGGACTGCCCTTGCTATCGCACTGTGCGCTGGCACGGTGCTGTTCTTCCTGTGGCGAAGCGCTGCAGCTGAAGCGGACAAGCCGCCGGTAACTTCCACGGTGACTGCGACTTCCGTTGTCACGGAGACGGTCACGGAAACCACGACGAAGCGGCCGAAGTTACTGCCGGACCGGGGGCGCGGGGAGAGCGGGGAGACCGTGGCACCGACCGAGCCAGCCGTCGAGGTGCCGACCGAGCTTCGCGGCCTGTTCGACGACATCGTCTCCGGTGCAGAGAGCGCCCTGCAAGGACAGTAAGGTAGGTGGCCATGAACTCGATGGATATTGCCCACCAGGTCGCCGAGACGCTGTCGCAGCACGTCACGGACGTGGTGATGTGCCCAGGTTCGCGCAACTCGCCGCTGGCGTACGCGCTGCTCGCACGCAGGGACATCACCGTCCACATGCGTATCGACGAACGCTCCGCCTCCTTCACCGCCCTCGGCCTGGCGCGCGTGCAGCGCCGCCACGTTGGCGTAGTGATGACGTCCGGCACCGCGGTTGCCAACACGCTTCCCGCCATGGTGGAGGCGCACATGGCGCACGTGCCGCTGGCCGTGATCAGCGCCGACCGCCCCGAGTGGATGGTCGGCACTGGGGCCTCCCAGACGATTTGGCAGCAGGGCATCTTCGGCCACTACGCCAAGACCCAGCAGGTCACTAGCGTCGAGGAGGCCCGCGCGCTGGACTTCAGCGCCATCCAGGTGCACGTGAACGTGGCCCTGGACACCCCGCTGGTGCCGGATACCCTGCCGGAGCCGGTGGGGCAGCCGCGCCGGGTTGGGCCGGGCCGCCTGGCCACGAAGCCCGCGTGGTGCGACCACGGAGCCGTGGACGTCGACCTGACGAAGGACACGCTGGTTATCGCCGGCGATGAGGCCTGGGACGTACCTGGCCTGGAACACGTGCCGACCATCGCGGAGCCCACCGCGCCGACGCCGTTCCACCAGGTGCACCCGCTGGCCGCGCGCTTCTTCGCGCAGAGCGAGGTCTCGATTAGCCACGACGGAGGAGACTTCGCGGCGTCGACGAAGCCGGAGCAGGTCATCGTGGTGGGACACCCAACCTTGCACCGCGACGTGATGGCGCTGCTCGCCGACCCGGACATCACCGTGATCGGCATTTCGCGCACGGAGACGTTCACGGGCAACCCGCAGCTGCGCGGGTCGCGAGTCAACGCCACAGGCCAGCCGCGCCAGCAGTGGATCACTATCTGCGAGGCCGCGGGCGGTGTTGGCGCGAACACGGTGCGCGACGCCCTCGCCGACGCCGACTACGGGTTCACTGGCATGCACGTCGCCGCAGCCGTGTGCGACACCCTCGGGGTGGGGGACACGCTGGTGCTTGGGGCCTCCAACCCGGTGCGCGACGCCTCCTTCGTCGGCATGCCGTTTGACGGCGTGCCCACGTTCTCCCCACGCGGAGCCGCAGGCATCGACGGCACGGTGTCCCAGGCGGTCGGTGTCGCGCTTGCCACGCAACGCCTGCACCCGGACGAGATCCGGGCACCGCGCACCGTGGCGCTCATGGGGGACCTCACGTTCCTCCATGACGCCGGTGGGCTGCTGATCGGGCCCGACGAGCCACACCCCGGCAACCTCACCATCGTGGTCGCCAACGACGACGGCGGCGGCATCTTCGAAACGCTCGAGGTCGGGGCGCAGTCCGTCCGGGACGACTTTGAGAAGGCGTTTGGTACGAGGCACGAAGTGGACGTCGAAAAGCTGGCGGAGGCCTACGGCGCCGACTACCGCCGTGCCGAAACCCTCACCGAGCTGCACGAGGTGCTCCTCGAGCTGGAGTCGCAACCCAACCCGATCACCGTCGTGGAAGCGCGCACCACCCGGTCCACCCGGCGAGCACTCGCGCAGCGGCTGCAAAAGTGATCCGCTGGAAGCGACGCGCCCAGCAGCTCGTGCTGGCGCTGTATACGTGCGCGATGCTCGGCTGCCTTGCGATGGTCGCAGGCCCCGCCATCAACGACTGGCGCATCGCCCGCGACCCCGGACGAGGCCTCGCCACCGTGACCGGCGTGAGCAAGATCCGCACCGCCGTGGAATACCAGGACGACCGCGGGCGCACCCACTCGCCCGCGACCGGCCTGCTGTACCCAACCGGGCTCAGCGAGGGACAGCAGGTGTGGGTGACGTACTCGCGCACCGACCCTGACCTGGTCAAGGTTGAGGGTCGCGGCTGGACGCTGTCGCTGATCCCTGCGCTGTCCGTCGCGGTGGTGGCGACACTGGTGGCCGCGGCCGCATGGAAGGGCGTCGGCCGCTTCGTTCGCGGGGAGAACGAGGGGCAGGTGTAGCGGATGCGCGTGGCCATCGTCGCCGAGTCCTTCCTACCGAACGTCAACGGGGTGACTAACTCCGTGCTGCGCGTGCTCGACCACCTTCGCGAGTACGGCCACGACGCCCTCGTGATTGCCCCCGGGGCCCGCGAGTACCAGGAAGAAATCCCCGACTACCGAGGCTTCCGCGTGGTCCGCGTGCCCACCGTCCGCGTGCCGATGGTCAACTCGCTGCCCGTCGGGGTTCCCACCAGTGCCGTGCGCGCCGCGCTCGCTGATTTTCAGTCGGACGTGGTGCACCTGGCCAGCCCGTTCGTGCTCGGGGCGGCTGGCGCGTTCGCCGCGCGCCAGCTTGGGGTGCCCGCGGTGGCGCTTTACCAAACGGACGTGGCGGGCTTCGCCACGAAGTACCACCTGCCGGCGCTGGCGAAGCTCGCGTGGGACTGGACGCGGCGTCTCCACAACGCGTGCCAGCTCACGCTCGCCCCGTCCACGGCGGCGGTGGCCCAACTGCGTGCCCACGGCATCGAGCGGGTCCACACGTGGGGCAGAGGTGTCGACGCCACCCTCTACCACCCCCGCCGCCGCAGCGAGGAGCTGCGTCGCACCTGGGACCCGAGCGGGCGCAAGCGCATCGTCGGGTTCGTCGGCCGCCTTGCCGCGGAAAAGAGCGTGCACCGCCTCGCCACGCTCTGCGGCCGCGAGGACCTGCAGGTGGTGATCGTCGGAGGCGGCCCGGAGGGCGACGAGCTTCGATCCGTGCTGCCGGGCGCGGTGTTCTGCGGCCCGCTCACCGGCGAGGAGCTCGCCCGCGCCTACGCCAGCTTCGACGTCTTCGTGCACCCCGGCGAGTTCGAAACCTTCTGCCAGACCATCCAAGAAGCCCAGGCCAGTGGGGTGCCCACCATCGCGCCCCGCGCCGGCGGCCCCGTCGACCTCATCACCGACGGCACCAACGGCCTCCTTCTCGACGTCCCCACCTTCACCACCGAACTCTCCCACGCCGTCGCGTGGTGCCTCGACGAGGCCCGGTGGCCGGACCTGCGGGTCGCGGCGCGCGGGTCGGTCTCCGGCAAAACGTGGGAGGCGCTGTGCCGACAACTCATCGAGTATTACGAACAGGCACAGCGCGCGCTACAGTAGAGCGTTATGGCCAAGGCAGATCTGGAGAAGAAGCCCTTCGACGTAGCGGGCATGTTTGACGGCGTCGGCGAGAAGTACGACATCACCAACACCGTGTTGTCCTTCGGGCTGGACAAGTACTGGCGCAGGCGCGCCCGCGAGCGCCTCAACCTGAAACCGGGGGAGAAGGTACTCGACCTCGCCGCCGGCACCGCCGTGTCCACCGTTGAGCTGGCGAAGTCCGGCGCGTGGGTCGTCGCCTGCGACTTCTCCCAAGGCATGCTTGCAGCCGGCCGCGACCGCGACGTCCCCAAGGTCGTCGGCGACGCGATGCACCTGCCGTTCGCCGACAACACCTTCGACGCCGTGACCATCTCTTACGGCCTGCGCAACGTCTACGACTTCGAGGCGGGCCTGCGCGAAATGGCGCGCGTGACCAAGCCCGGCGGGCGCCTTCTGGTCAACGAATTTTCGACGCCCATCGTCCCCGGCTTCCGCACCCTGTACAAGCAGTACCTGCCGGTGGCGCTGCCGCTGCTGGCGAAGGTGTTCTCCTCCAACGCGGAGGCCTACGAGTACCTCGCCGAGTCCATCCGGGCGTGGCCGCACCAAGAAGAGCTGGCCGCCGCCATCAACCACAACGGGTGGGCAGGCGCCGGCTGGCAGGACCTCTCGCTCGGCATTGTGGCGCTGCACAGCGCCGTGAAACCTACAACGTAGCGTCCCATAGCGGCGCGTTCACCGGCACCGCGCGTCCGGCCGCGCGCCACGCACGCGAAATCAGGTCTGTGTCTTCTTCGGTGACCAGGTTGCCCATCAGGCGTGCCGCCGCCGGCATCAGGTGGCGTCCTGCCACCCCGCGCAGCGCCAGCGGGCCCGCCACCGGCAAGAACTGTGGGTAGGTAAGCAGGCGGGCCGCGGTGCGCGCCAACGCGAACGCCGGGCCGTAGGCCTCCCGCAGGATGAGCGGCCACGCCAGCGTGCAGTCCTTGCCCTCCTGCAGCAGTTCCACCGCCATGACGGCAGTCTCCATGCCGTAGTCGATGCCCTCGCCGTTGAGCGGGTTCACGCACGCCGCCGCATCCCCGATGAGCACCCAGTTCGGACCCGCCACGTTCGAGACTGCCCCGCCCATCGGGAGCAGGGCGCTGGTGACCTGCTGCGGCTCGCCCAAGGCCCAGGTGTCACGCTGCTGGTCCGCGTACTGGTGGAGCAGCTTCTTCGTGTTCACGCGCGCCGGGCGGGCATCCGTGGACAGGGCGCCGCAGCCGAGGTTCACCGTGCCGTCGCCGAGCGGAAAGATCCAGCCGTAGCCGGGCTGAATGGTGCCGGTGTCGTCGCGAAGCTCCACGTGCGAGTGCATCCACGGCTCCCCGGACAGGGGGGAGGTGCAGTAGGAACGCGCCGCGATACCGAAGACCTCGCCCTTGTGCCACGTACGGCCCAACAGCTTGCCGAACGTCGAACGAACCCCATCCGCCACGATCACCCAGCGGGTGCGCACCTCGCCGCGCGCGGTGTGCACGGACTCGATCAGGCCGTCCGCTCCGAACGCCACGTCCGTTGCTGGGCAGTCCTGCCACACAGTGGCACCCGCGGCCTCAGCCTCCGCGACCAGCGCGGCATCGAAGGTTGCGCGCGGGCTCGCGGAGCCCTCCGTGCCGTAGACCCCGTCCGGCCACGGCGCCGTCACGTCACCCCCGTACCCGTGCAGTCGAAGGCCCTTGTTGCGGTAGGCGGGCAGCACGTGCTCCAGGCCCAGGCGGCGCATCGTATGCACCGCGCGTGGGGTCAGGCCGTCGCCGCAGGTTTTGTCGCGGCCGGGCGAAGCGGCGTCGAGAAGCAGGGTAGAAAACCCAGCTCTCTGGGCGGCAATGGCCGCCGTGGCCCCCGACGGGCCCGCGCCCACAACTACGCAATCAACAAACTCAGTCACGAGTCCACATTGTGCCAGATAGCGCAGGCACACCCCATTACTGCAAAAAATAGAGGGTGTGGACTACGGTTAGTGATGTTAACCGCGCGCAGCACATGCCCCGGGCATGGCGCAATGAGTACTTTAACCTGCAAGGACATCATCGATGACCAACGGCATAACACCGTCACCACGCCATGGATTTCGCATGGACCTAGGCGACGACGCCCTCACCGAGCGTGTTACGAAGGGCATGGGCGACGTTGAAACGCTGCTCAGGGAACGCCTCCAACAAGGTGAAGCGTTCATTACCGACAAAGTGATGCACCTAGCAGTCGCTGGCGGCAAACGCTTCCGTCCACTCGTGGCGCTGCTCTGCAGCGAGTTCGGCCCCAACCCGGGCGCCACCAACGTCATCAAAGGCGCCACCACCACCGAGATGGTGCACCTGGCCACCCTCTACCACGACGACGTCATGGACGAAGCCGAGAAGCGCCGCGGCGTCGACTCCGCCAACATGCGGTGGAACAACACCGTCGCCATCCTTGCTGGCGACATCCTGTTCGCACACGCCTCCCGCCTCATGAGCGAAATCGACACCGACACCGTCGCCCACTTCGCCGACACCTTCCAGGGCCTGGTCACCGGCCAAATGCGCGAGACAGTCGGCGCCCAGGGGGAGGACCCAGTCGAGCACTACCTCAAAGTTATCGACGGCAAAACCGCCGTCCTCATCGCGTCCGCGGCCTACCTCGGCTCGCTGCACTCCGGGGCGTCGCGCGACATCGTCGAGAGCTGCTCCCGAATGGGCAGCGCCATCGGCATGATCTTCCAGATCGTCGACGACATCATCGACATCTACTCCGACAGCGCCCAGTCCGGGAAAACTCCAGGCACCGACCTCCGCGAAGGCGTGTTTACCCTGCCCGTGCTGTACGCGCTCGAAGAGGACTCGCCCGCGGCAGAGGAGCTTCGTAGCCTCCTCACTGGCCCACTCGAAAACGACGCCGACGTCGAACGGGCCATCACTCTGCTCGGCCAGACGCAAGGGCGTCAGCGCTCCCTCGCCACCGTGCGCGAGTACCTCGACATCGTCGAGCGCGAACTCGACTTCCTTCCCGACGGCCCCGCAAACCAAGCACTGCGGCAGGTCTCCGTGTACGCTATCGAACGCGTCGGATAGCGGTGGGATATGCCCTCTGTGCACGCGATTTGCCTTATCGCGGGTGCGTTGATGTAAAGTAGTCCACGCACTTACGGTGCATGCCAGGTTGTCCGAGTGGCCAAAGGAAGCGGACTGTAAATCCGCCGGCGTACGCCTTCAGAAGTTCGAATCTTCTACCTGGCACCGCAAGCCCGTCTCTCACAGAACGTGAGGGGCGGGCATTTTTCATGTTGTAGTGACGCGTTATAACGTGTACGAAGAAGGCGGGTTAAGGGTCAAAATGTGTGTCTGGCTCGGCGTGTCGCGGGGGTTAGATTTGGCCTTTTTGAATGCCGATTGAGTGGGTGTAGTCGGTGTCGATAGCGTTGTCGTAGAGGGCTGGGCGTCCTGTTTCGTGGTCGGCTTGGTTCTCGGTTTGGGTCAGGGTGGATACTTTGGCGAGTTGGCCCTGGCCCCAGTCGGACTGCCTGGCGATTCGTACTGGATCGTCAGGCAGTTCCGTTTTTAAGTAGAGCCACCAATCCAGCATGCGGCGTTGTCGTTCGCCTGATCTGCCGCGGTGGGTTCTGGCGAGCAGTTTGAGCTGGGCGTTGATGCCGCCTTCTAAGCTGTTGGTGGTGGATTTGATCCGCTCGGGCGCAAGGACTCCTGCTGGCGGGTTGAGGTAGACAAACAGCACGAGCACTTTCCCGCCGTAGGCCCAGGCAGGGCCGGGAATCCATATGCAAAAAGCACACATTTTGTCGCTTAACCCGTACACACCAGCTTGGATGGCGGGCTTCTCCGCGCCCCGTCAGAATAGTTCCCCGAGATTCGCGGTCGCCGGAACTATTTTAGGCGACCATTCCGACGACCTGGGGAAACACCGCAGTTGAGCGCCGAAAACCGGGGCTGAGGCCAAAGTAGTTCCCGAGCCCGGGAACTATCTCGGACGTGCACAGACAATCGACCACGTGCGTATTGTCAGGCGTAGACCGAGCACAGACCGAGCAGATTACGGCGCAGAAAGGGGACTAGCGTGACGGATTGCTAGGGTGATCCATGTGTTGCATGCATTTATTGATGAATCCGAGCACAAGGATAAATACTTCACCCTCACCGTCTTGATCGTGGAGGACGAAAACCTTTTACGCCTTGAGCAAGAATTGGATGCCTTGCTTGCGGACTATGCCGAGACCACCGGCTGCGTCAATATCGATGCTGAGTTGCATGGATACGACATGATGCAGCAAAAACGAGATTGGGATGGGGTTCCAATCAGAATCGCGAGATCGATTTATCTACGCGCTCTTGGGACAATAAACATGCTTGCATCTGCCATGTTCGTGGAGACCATTGACCGACATGAGCAAGCAAAGAAATATCGAAATGCTTACAATCCACGAACGGTAGCAATCGGCTACATATTGGAGCGCGTGAATGAGTATGCCTCAAAAAGAAACGAGATTGCGAAGTGTTACCTCGATGACCACTACACCGCTCCGGAAGGGCGTAAAGAATTCATCGAGTATAAAGCCAAGGGGACATTCGGCTACCGAAGCTCCAAACTTGCCAATATAGAAGAAATGGAATTCTATGACTCACGGTCGGAGCGGGGGTTACAAGCCGCTGACCTCTGCTGTTATGTTTATCAGCGGCGTCTCAACGTGAAAGTCGGTAACCCAAAAATGCTCGCAACCCAAGAAAAGATGTGGGGGGCGATTGAAAACATTGTTAAAAGCGGTAGGCAACGAATTTGGCCGTAGACGCACAAAAACCCCGCACGGCGGGGTTTCTGGCAATGTGGAGTTGCGCACGGCGCGCAATCTCTACAATCAAAATGCTAGCTAGTCGGTGATGGAAAAACAAGATTCAGCGCGGTAAAAGCACGCAAGATGTAAAAAACTGCCGGGTGTCTCGTAGAGCGGCGTTCAGCCTGCTAGCGCATTATGGGGTGGGGAGATTCAGCGAGCAGACGCTGGGGTGGGCATGCCTGTCGGTTCAGGACGAAACGGAGATCAACAAATGGGCACGTCGAAAGGGATCGTACAGGTTCCATGGCGAGCTGTGGCAATGAAGTAGCAGCTTCACGACGTCCCCGGTGAAAACTTAACTTCACTTATATTCATAAGGCGTAGGACGCAGGCAGCGCTTCACGATGCATCGCAGGGCCCGCCCCACTTATCGACGCCCTCTTCGCTCCACTCCCCGTTCTCACCACTGCAGAGGCGTGTTTGGTGAGCAAAACAAAACTCACCCCCGCCCGTACGGAAAAGGCGAACACTCGGGGTGTTTTCCCGGTTTCGTGGGCATTCGCGGTGGGGGTGCCGTGAATTCTATATCGACATTCGCTATACCTATTCACTAGAATAGACGCTTATCTACTGCTTGAAATACCATGTCAGTGGCACTTTTACACCAGATTCAGGAAGCTGGTTGTTTTTATCAGTTTCTTCTGAAGTATTTATGAGGAGTAAATTAATGGCCGAATCATCTCGGCGTTTTCGTAAGTCAACGTCTACTAGCATCGCGGCAACATCTGCGATTGCGCTCGCGCTTGGTGGCCTGAGCGTGGTCGGCCCGGGCCCGCTGGCGCCGTACGCTGCGGCTGCCACCCTGAGCGGTGGTATCCGCGACAAGTCCGGCGCGGTGGAGAAGGACGCACAGAAGGCCTCCGACCTGCCGGCCGGGTCGTGTGTTGTTAGGGAAGCCGACACCGCTAACCACAGCCAGGCTGGTTTCAGCTGGAACACCCTGGAGCCGGGTGCAGATAGCCCCGACAAGACCCTGTGGGGTCTGAGCGTCTCCTTTGATAACTCGAAGGACCGCACATTCGCCGATTGGTCCTTCACCAATGGGGGGAACCTTGGCAAGGTCTTAGGTACCGACAATGTGCCTTCCATGGATGCCGGCCAGACCTTCCTTGACAAGAGCGTCACGCACAAGGCTGACGAAGCCATTGAGATTACTGGTGCTCGCCTACAACGAAACCTGAATCTCTACGCAGAACTGACCGATGACAAAGTCAAGCAGTTCGCTTCGGCCACTGCCGCCAATCCCGTGCGCTACGCCTGGCAGAGCAATTACACGAAGGACAATCCTTCGGGCCTGAAAGCTACGGAAGGTGACAGCTCGGAATTCAAAGCTGTTGTAAACCCGTGGCCGAGCGAGAACATCGAATGTAACCCGATTACGGTGTCGTGGGAGAACTGGGAGAAGCACGTCATCGTGCCTGGTGACGAAACCAAGGTCGGTACGATCAACGTCCCTACCGTGCAGAACGACGCCAAGGACGATTCCATGTCCCGCATGGTCGTGGAGGCCTACGACGGCAACGGCAAGTTCATCGGCACCACCGACCCGGAAGCCTCCGGTGGTACGCAGAACCTGCGTATCGACGAAAAGACCGGTGACATCTACTTCACCTGGCCGGAGTACCGCGGTACTGACTTGGCGACCGACAAGAACGTCAACTTCTCCGTTTTGGCGAAGCCGCGTACCGTTGACCAACTCCAGGCCGCTGCTGACCACAACAACGAATGGGGCGACAATAAGGCCTTCGACAGCTCCAACTCGCCGACACGCTACAGCAAGGCGAACGTCATCGGCTCTAAGGCGTTCTCGCTGGATGACACTGAGTACCACGACCCGAAGTACGACAAGACGGACGCGTCGATCATCTCCGGTGTCGATAGCGAGACCGGCCCGCTCGCGACCGAGCCACAGAAGGTCACCTTCACCCAGACCCCTGACCTGATCAGGGAACTGGCGAAGAAGAAGGATCAGAAAGGGTTCGAAGCTAAGGCCACCCTGGACGAGAAGTACGTCTACGAGGGCTGGACCGTCGAGATGGACGAGGACTACAACGTCACCGTCACGGCTCCGGAGAACCCGAAGCCGGGCAGCTTTGCGCAGCCTAAAATCACTGTCGAGTACTCGAACGGCTCTACAGACGTACTTCAACTCATGGTGGTTGTTGATCCAAACAACACCCAGGTCACTGACCTGGTACGCCCGGGCCTGACCAAGGGCAAAATCGGTGAGGACCTCACCGCTCAGGTGGGCACCAAGTCCATCATGAAGGGCCACAAGCCAGTCCACCCGGCCAAGTTCGAGATCGACGAGTCCACCGTGCCTGAAGGTTGGAAGGTCACCGTCGATGAGACTGGCAAGGTCACCGCGAAGGCGAACGACACCGTCGCACCGGGCACCGTCATCACCCCGAAGGTGAAGGCGACCTACCCGGATGGCACTACAGATCCGATTGAGGTCCAGTTCCAGGCGGTCGTCGACATCAAGATCCCTGAATACGACACGGTGACGAAGAAGCCGAACGAAGAAGCCTCGCAGACGCCAACGCTCCCTGAGCGTGGCTTGAGTGGTAACACGACCGACGAGGCTCCGTTCAAGTACACGCCTGACAAAGACACCATGGAGATCGCTAAAAGAGTCAGCACTGTTGACGAAGAAACCGGCGAAGAAAAGGTGACGTGGACGTGGCCGTTTGAAGACGAGGGGGGCAAGTGGACCATCACGCTCGACGAGAAAACCGGTCGGATCGACACGAAGATTCCGCGTACCGCGCCCGAGGGGCACAAGCTTGATGTTCCGGTCCTTGCGCACTACAGCGAGGAAAGCGAGGCAGATCCGCAGGACGTTAAGGCCACCTTTGTGGTACTGCGTGGCGACAATGCTCCAACATACGACGTACAGGTCACTGGCCCGAACCAGGCTGTGAACCATAACGTTCAGGACGCACCAAAGGGCTCCAAGTACTCCTTCGGCATCGACGAGAACGGCGCGCCGATCACTGAGCAGGAAGTTGACGGTTGGAAATACAAGGTTGATCCGAACACCGGTGTTGTATCTTCCACCCCGCCGGCAAACTCCAAGCCGGGTGACAAGAAGACCATCAACGTCACGGTGACCACCCCGAACGGCTTGACCCGCTGGTGCCAGTCACCACCGTGGTGAAGCTGACCAACAGCTGGGAAGCTGAGCCGGTTGTTCCGTCACAGACCGTCTACCCGGGTGATACCGCAACCTCGCCGATCTCCGTCGAGAAGCCAAAAGAGATCAACCTTCATCCGGACAAGCCGTTCACCATCGACCCGGAGGGCCTCGAGGCCACCGGCGAGAACAACGAGTTCGGCAACCCGACCTACACGGTGAAGACCGACAACGGTGACTGGATCGTCGGCCTGGATGACAAGGGCAACGTCATCTCCACTTCCCCGGATACCGCTGAACCGGGCGACAAGATCGACGTCCCGGTCATCGTGACCTACGAGGACGGCTCAAAGGACAACACCACCGCGACGGTCAACGTCGTCGACGTCCCGGAGCGTGAGCTTCCGTTCGAGGTCGAGTACAAGTTCTCTGATCAAATCCCTGCCGGCAAGTACAAGGTGGAAACCGAAGGCAAGCCTGGCAAGGAGAAGATGAACAAGGACCGCAAGTGGGAGCGCGTCGTTGATCCGGAAACCAAGAAGCCGATGGACCCGGTCAACGAGGTCGTCCTCATCGGCACCAAGCCTGCCGAGAGCGTCAAGGACGTCAAGTGGACGTTCCCGATTCCGTACCCGACTGAGGTTCGCGAGAATCCGGAGCTCAAGCCTGGCGCGATGAAGACCGTCCAGGAAGGTGAGAACGGCGAGAAGACCTACACCGCCAAGTTCACCTCCAAGGGCTCTGAAGCACAGGTTGCTGAGGATGAAACCACCAAGGAGCCAGTCACTCGCATCATCGAGGTCGGCCCGGGCATCCCGGATGAGGAGTTGACCAGCAAGAAGACTCAAGAGGTTCCGTTCGAGATCGAGTACGTCTACGACGACAACCTCGAGTCCGGCAAGCAAGTTGTCGACGAAGAGGGCGTCCCGGGTGAGCAGACGATTACCTCCACCCAGAAGATCAAGGACGGCAAGCCGGACGGCGAACCGAGCATCAACATCGAGCAGACCAAGGCCCCGAAGAAGGCCAAGATCCGCATCGGCACCAAGACCACTGGTGAGAACACCGAGACCTACAAGGCTGAGGCCCCGTACAAGGTCGTCGTTAAGTACGACCCGAACATGCCTGCCGGTGAGTCCAAGGTGACCACCAAGGGTGAGCTGGGCGAGAAGACGGTGACGATCAAGCGTGACATCACCAACTCGAAGCCTGGCGATCCGCAGATCACTGAGAAGATCACCAAGGAGCCGGTAGATGAGGTCATCACCGTCGGCACCAAGCCGTCCGAGGCCTCCGAAAAGGTCACCTGGACTGCCCAGGTTCCGTTCGACGTTGAAACCCGTCCGAACCCGGAGTTGAAGCCGGGTGAGATCAAGGTAGCCCAGAAGGGCGAGCCGGGTGAGAAGACCTACACCGCAGATTTTGCGGCCACGGGCGACCAGGCAACGGTCACGCCGGAGGAGAAGCAGACCAAGGATCCGGTTAACGAGATCATCGAGTACGGTCCGGCGGCTGAGGACACCTCTGTGGTGACCAAGGTTGAGAAGCCGGTTCCGTTCGAGACCGAGATTGTCTTCGACAACACCCTTAAGGAGGGTGAGCAGGTCGTCGATGAGCAGGGCGAGCTTGGTACCGAGGTTGTGACCTCTACCCAGAAGATCGTCGACGGAAAGCCGTCCGGCGAGCCGACCGTGACCTCTGAGCAGACGAAGACACCGAAGAACGCCAAGATCCGCGTTGGCACCAAGACCACCGGTTCTACTACCGAGACCGTGGAGTCTGAGGTTCCGTTTGGTGTGAAGATCGAGTTCGATCCGAACCTGCCAGCTGGCACCTCTGAGACTGTCACTGAAGGTAAGCCGGGTAAGAAGAAGGTGACGATCGAACGCGACATCACCAACTCCAAGCCAGGCGACCCGAAGGTTTCCGAGGAGATCACCGAAAAGCCGGTTGACCAGGTGATCAAGGTCGGCACCAAGCCAGCCGAAGCGCCTGAGGCCTCCGAGAAGGTCACCTGGAAGGCGCCGCTTCCGTTCGAGGTTGAGACCCGTCCGAACTTGGCGCTGAAGCCGGGCGAGATCAAGGTCGTCCAGAAGGGCGAGCCGGGTGAGACAACCTACACGGCTGACTTCACCGCAAAGGGCGACCAGGCTTCCGTGAAGCCTGAAGAGAAGCAGACCAAGGATCCGGTCAAGGAGATCATCGAGTACGGTCCGGCTATCGAAGACGGTGAGCTGGTCACCAAGGTGAAGAAGCCAGTTCCGTTCGAAACCGAGGTCATCCTCGACGACACCCTTGATTCGGGTAAGCAGGTCGTCGATCAGCAGGGCGAGCTTGGTGAGGACGTTGAGACCTCCACCCAGAAGATCGTCGATGGCAAGCCGTCCGGGGATCCAAAGGTCACCACTGAGCGCACCAAGGAGCCGGTCAAGCAGATCATCCGCGTCGGCACCAAGAAGCCTGCAAACCCGACGCCACCGACCGATGAACCGGAGCAGCCGACTCCGCCGTCGACTGATCCGGAACCGTCGATTGAAGCAAAGGAAGTCAAGCTTCCGTTCACCACGAAGATCATCTACGACGAGACGCTTGAACCAGGCGAGGAAGTCGAGGATCAGAAGGGTGAAGACGGCAAGGTTGAGGTGACCGTCGAAAAGGGTCAGCCTTCCGTGAAGACGACCAAGGAGCCGGTCCAGCGCATCGTGCGTGTTGGCACCAAGCCACCTGCGGACATCGAGTGGAACGAGCGAATCCCGTTCGAGGTGAAAGTCAAGTTCGACCCAACCATTGAGGCTGGCAAGCACAAGGTTGAGCAGGAAGGCAAGCCAGGCCTGGTCCACCACAAGTCTGACGGCACCGAAGAGACCGTCGTGGAGAAGCAGGACCACGTTATCCTCATCGGCACCAAGAAGCCGGGCAACGATCCGGAGAACCCGGATCAGCCTGAGCAGCCGACGCCTGGTGGCGACCTGGAGATCAAGGTCCGCTACACCACCCGGATTGTCTACGACCCGAACCTGAAGCCAGGTGAGGAAGTCGAAGACGTTGCTGGTAAGGACGGCCGCTACACCATCAAGGTTGTCGACGGCAAGCCTGTCGCCGAGATGGTGGAGAAGCCAGTCGAGCGCGTTGTTCGCGTCGGCACCAAGCCACCGGCTGGCACCAGCTGGACTGAGGAAGTCTCCTACGACTACGAGGTCGTTGAGGACTCCGAGCTCGAATCGGGCAAGCACGAGGTTGTGCAGCCGGGTAAGCCTGGTCAGCGCATCCATAAGGAAGACGGCAGTGTCGTCGAGGTTGCTCCGCAGAAGCTGATCATCAAGGTCGGCACGAAGAAGAACCCGACTGACCCGAGCGAGCCTTCGAATCCGAACGATCCGAACAACCCGAACCAGCCAGGTGGCAAGCCGAACCCGAACGATCCTTCGACGCCGGCTGAGCCAGGCGCCAACGGTTCCTCGGAGAAGGCGAAGCGCTGCGCTGCGAACGCGTTCGCGGTCAACAGCCCGCTGCTGTGGCTGCTGCCAATCGGCCTGCTTGCTGGTATCGGCTACGGCGTGAACGAAGCGTTCGGCCCGCAGCTGCAGCAGGCTGGTGCTGAGCTGAACGCCCGCTTCCAGGAGTCCATGCCGAAGCGTGATTGGGGCCACGGTCAGCAGGGTCGCCGCCACGAAGACCCAGAATGGGTCCGTGAGCTGCGCGCGAAGGCAGACGCTGTCAACCGCCAGTTCGCTGGCTACGGCGAGCAGCTGCGCCCGCTGGGTATCGCGCTCGGCGCGATCGCTGCGGTCAGCATGCTGGGCGTCCTGATCGCCCAGGCGTGTGAGGAGGACGGGTTCAATAATGGCCTGACGCTCCTCGGTTCTTCGAAGGAGACTACGTCTTCTGAGAAGGCTGGTTCTTCTGAGCAGAAGTAACCCGCGCAGAGTCGAATGAAAGGCGCCACCCACACTGGGTGGCGCCTTTTGGCGTTCCGGACACTGAAAGGGTTCGCTCAGCGTTCACCCAAAATTGCGCCAAACATAACCGGAATGTCTCCGGAAACTCACATTGCTTTCGCAGAATCGTTGTGTCGCCAACCCGGCGGCTCGAACCAAGTACCGATTCTGTGAAGGAAACTCATGGCTTTTACCAACCCACGTGTCGCCGCTGCAGCAACGTCCGCTGTGGTGGCGCTCGCTGTCGTCGCAACGCCTGCAGACGCCGCTGAACCGAAGGCGCCGAAGAACATCATCTACATGGTCGGCGACGGCATGGGCTACAACCATGTCGCCGCAGCTAACTTGTGGCAGACTGGTCAGTCCAAGTGGATGCTCAACGGTGAAAACAGCATCAACAGCATCTCCAACGTCGACGGCAAACCAGTCCAGGCCTTCGAGCAGGAGGACAAGGGCTGGAAGCACACCTCCATGACCACCTTCCAGTACGGCAACGAGTACGACGAAATCAAGGCGTGGAGCGACCGCGACTGGATCAACAAGAACTTCACCGACTCCGCCGCAGCCGCCACCGCCATGGGCACCGGCGTCAAGACGGACAACGGCAAGATCGGCGTCGACCACAAGGGAGAGAAGCTCGAGAACACCTCCCAGCGAGCCGTGGCGCAGGGCAAGGCCGCCGGCGTCGTGTCCTCCGTGCCGTTCAACCACGCCACCCCGGCAGGCTGGGGCGGCCACAACGAGAACCGCAGCAACTACACCCAGCTCGCCGACGAAATGCTCGGCCCCGACAGCCCACTGTCCGTCATCATGGGCGCCGGCCACCCGCTCTACGACGACAACGCCCAAAAAACCGACAAGTTCAACCCGAAGTACATCACCGAGGAGACCTACAACAAGGTCGCCAACGGTGAAACCGACTGGAGCCTGGTCACCGACCAGGCAGACTTCGAGTCCCTCGCCAAGGCAGCCAACAAGGACGCCAAGAAGGTTTTCGGCCTCGCACCCGTGGCGAACACGCTGCAGCAGGGCCGCGACGGCTCCGACGGCGAAGACAAGGCAAACGTCGGCCCGTACCTGACCGAGTTCAACAAGGGCGTGCCAACCCTGGCCACCATGTCGCTCGGCGCTCTGAACACCCTCAACCAGGACAAAGACGGCTTCCACCTCATGATCGAAGGCGGCGCCATCGACTGGACCGGCCACGCCAACACCATCGGCCGCTCCATCGAAGAGACCATCGACTTCTTTGACGCGGTAGAGGCCGTCGAAAAGTGGGTCGAGGCGAACTCCTCCTGGGAGGACACCCTGCTCATCGTCACCGCCGACCACGAAACCGGCTACCTCGCCGGCCCGCAGGACACCGACAAGTACAGCGAGCTCAGCGGCGAAAAGGGCGCCAAGCCGGAGCACACCTACAACTCCGACAACCACACCAACCAGCTCGTCGGCTTCTGGTACAAGGGCGCAGGTGCCGACGACATCTACGAAGCATCCACCAAGCACACCGACAAGATCCGCGGCTCCTACATCGACAACACCACCGTCGCCCGCCTCACCCTGGACAAGTGGTGGAACGGCGAAAAGCCAGCAGACAACAAGAAGCCTGCCGACGGCTCCTCCGCCGACTCCCCGTGGCTCATCGCCATCCTGTCCATCCTCGGAGTCGCCGGTCTACTGGCTGTGATCGCACAGGCAGCACCATCCCTGGTGGACAACCTGCGCACGCAGCTGCCTAAGTTCTAGCAGCTACTACCTGTCTACATAGGAAGCATCGGCAACTTCACGCCGAGCTTCGGCAGCGCGGCAATCAGGCCAATGATCGCGAGCACCGCCGCGATCACGCCACCAACAATCGCCGCCACGTTCAGCTCCGGCTCCGCCGTCGGGTACGCAACATCCGCCTGGGCGCCCTTCGCGCAGGCAGCGGCCGCGGCGGAGTCGGCGTCGTCAAGCATTGCCTGCTTCTCGGCGACCTTCCCAGCTGGCGTGGCGGCCCACGCCTTGTACAGCGCCTCATCACTCTTCTCGACGCCAAACGGCACCTCAACGCGCTCCACCCCCGGGCCGACCTGGCGCTTGGCCGGGACAATGTCCTCGAGCGTGCGCTCCTTCGTCGGCTTCGTCTCCTTCACCGTCTTCTGCGCCTCGGCGTACTTCTCAGCGAGCTTGGTTGGGCGCTTCGTGGCGTCCGGGTAAGCAGTATCCACGGCGGCCACGAAGTCACGCGCCTGCTCGTGGGCGCCAATTGCCTTCGACGCTTCGAACCAGGCCCTCACGAAGCGCTGCTCGGCGAGCGAAAGCTGCACCGTGCACATGCCGTCCTTGTCCTTCACGCTCACCGTCGCGGCGTGGGCAGGTGCGGCAATGGTGCCGAGCGCGATCGCGGTGGCTGCTGCGCAGGTAACGATACGTTTCATGGTGTCCTCCTTGAGGTCGAGTGGGTGTACCGGGTGTACGTGTTTAGTTTCCGACACCGCATGTTGCGACAGCGTTAACGTGGGAATCCGGGGGTAGGTGGGGGTGGTTTGCGGCTGGTCTCCGGGCGGTTCTCGCTCCGGTCGAGGTGTTCAAGGAGTGCGACGCAGGTCGCCCATTTTCGCGTCGCCTGGCTGATTTCCGGCGACCAGCATCGCACGCTTCTAAGACCTCGACCGGAACGAAAACAAAGCAAGTGAGTATCGAGATTGCAGGCGTGAGCGACTAGGATGAACGCAATTCTGAATTTGGACGCTGTAACGAGAACGGCCTGGTATTACTGGTCACCGTGTTCATGTCTGAACGCTGAGTACAGTTGATCAGTAATACAGTAATGACCAAGCTGTGAGGGGAACGAACGTGGGTACAAGGACAGCACTTGAGATCGCACACTGGTTTGTAGCGTGGGCAGAACAGATGGATGCGGATCTGTCGCAGCTCAAGCTCCAGAAGCTCCTGTACTATGCGCAGGGCGAACACATCGGATCGGCTGGAACCAAACTGTTTTCTGATGAGATCCAGGCATGGCAGCATGGTCCCGTCGTTGCTGACGTCTACAAGGCGACCAAGCAGTATGGGCGTAACCCCATTGATCCTGACGCGTTCATTCCTGAGGACTTTAATTGGGATGATTACGCTGATATCCAGGATGAGCTGGTAGCTGTGTGGCGCAAATACGGTATCTACTCTGCGTGGGCCTTGCGTGAAAAGACGCACTCGGAAAAACCTTGGCGCGAAGCGTTCTATGCCGGTAAAAATGTCGAGATTACCGAAGCTGCCCTGAAAGAATTCTTCAGCGCGGCCTAGTCCAATGGGGAAGAACAGGCGTTAGCCAACACCGCCTCCCTTACAACTCCCGCGGCACCACTTTTCCGGTGGCGTTGCGGGGCAGTGCGTCGACGAAGTGGACGTCGCGCGGAACGGAATGCTCGGCGAGGTGGTCGCGGACCCAGCCCTGGACGCTGGCAGCCGTCAACGCCTGGCCGTCTGGATCGTCAGCGCGGACGACCCAGACGGCGACGCGTTTGAAGGTGTCGGGGTCGTCGACGCTGCCGACGTAGAGGTCGTCGATACCTGGCATGCGCTCGAGGACTGCTGCGACGGATTGGGGGTGGACGTTTTCGCCGCCGACGATGATCATGTCGTCGCTGCGGGACACGACGTGCAGGAGGCCCTGGTTGTCGAAGTAACCGAGGTCGCCCATTTCGATGAGGCCGTCGATGGTGACCATGGGCGTGTTGGGGTTGGTGTAGCCGCGGAGTGCGGTTTCGTTGTTGAGGAATATCCGGCCGACGGTGCCGGTGGGGACTTCGCGTCCGGCGTCGTCGTAGATGCGCAGGGTGGTGCCGGGTGGGACGCGGCCGACGCAGGTCGGGTCGTTGGCGACGATGGTGGCGTCGGCGGCTGCGGCGAGGGCGAGTTCGGTGGAGCCGTAGATGTTGGCCACGATGGGGCCGAAGCGGTCGATGAGTCGCTCGGCGAGCAGCGGGGTCAGGGCGTTGCCGGCGGTGCCGATGAAGCGCAGCCGCGAGGTGTCGTAGTCCTCCTCCAGGTCAAGCATCTGTTTGAGGAAGATGGGAGAGGAGATGAGGCCGTCGCAACGGAAGTGCTCGAGTTGGCGGAAGGCGTTGGCGGGGTCGAAGACGCGCTGGGTGACGATGGTGCCGCCTACCCCGAGCGCGATGTTGAGCGCGGACCAGCCCCAGGTGTGGAACATGGAGGCGGTCATCTGGACGGTGTCGCCGGCGCGAAACGGGATGGCTTCGAGGTAGCCGGCGGCGACGAGGGGGAGGGTGGGCTCGGCGCGCAGGATGCCTTTGGGGATGCCGGAGGTGCCTGAGCTCATGAGCACGATGTCGCCGTGCTTCGGGAACAGCGGCAGCGTGGCGTCGCCCCCGCCCATACTTATCGACGCCAACTTCGCCCCATCAACCACCACCATGGCGGTGCCCATGTCTGGGATGCGGGGTAGGAATTCGTCGTCGGTGAAGAGGATGTTGATGTTGTTTTCCTCGATGCAGCCGCGGAGTTGTTCGGTGGAGGAGCCGACGTTGAGGAGGAAGATGGAGCCGCCGGTGTAGCCTTTAGCGCCGAGCGGAAGGATGATGCCGCGTCCGTTTCGGGCGATGACGCCGATGCGCGGCTGGTCGGTGACGCTGAGGATCCAGCGGGCCACGTTGCGCGCTTGGGTGCGGAGGTCGCGGTAGGTGAGGAGGCCGGTGTCGTCGATAAGGGCGGTGCGCTCGGGGGCGGCGAGGTAGCCCTGTTCGATGGCGCGGGCGGTGGTGAAACGGAAGCGGAGCAGATTTGGTATAACCCCTAGCGCTGCTTTCGGGCTGTTGCCGAGGCTGATCATTCCGGCGCGGTGGGTGGCCCTGAGAAAGCGGAGAAACATTGCTCTATTCTATGACATCTGGCAAAGTAGGCGTAGTTCTTGTTGTAGATGTGAAAGAAGTGCACTTGTGTTTCGTAAGTTGACGGCGGCGATCGTCGCGACCGCGCTGGCCATTGTGCCAGCGCAGGCCACCGCGCAGCCGCGTAACATGGTGGTTTTCGGCGATTCAGTCATTGCCGACCCAACAGTCCACGACTGGGCGGCAGGAAAAATCGGCGCCACGCCACAAGGCTCCTCGGATGCGAAGGTCTGGTGCCCAACCGGTGCGAGGAATTGGGGCAAGCAGGCGGCTGCGCGCCTCGGGTTGCGGGCAATGGACTACTCCTGTGCCGGCACCGTTTCAACTCGCGTTGGCCCCTATTTCTCCCTGCAGGTTGACCGCGCGTTGCGCGACCGCGCCCTGAACCCGGCAACGGCCCGCGTCATCATCTCGACCGGCTTCAATGACACCTATTCGACCGGCGGCCGGTCCCCGGAGCAGGTGCGTCGCGCCTTCGTCGACGCGATGGTGCCGCAGGTGAACCGTATCCGGGCGGCGGCGCCGAACGCGCGCATCCAGATTGTCGGCTACCCGAAGATCACGCAGGGCGACCGCGTGTGCCTGTTTCAGCTGGGCAACAACATGCACGACGCCACCCCGATGCCCTTCGTGCAAGCGTGGGAGGACACCGCGCAGTGGATGCAGGTGGACCTGGCGCGCGCAGCGGGTGTCGAATTTTTGGACCTGAAGCCGTCCACGTGGAACAACAACATGTGTGCCCCGGACCACATCCGGATGTGGGCCGGGCTGGTCGATTTCGGCCCTTCGCCACGCAACATGCCGCTGCACGTGAACCAGCGCGGCCACGCCCACGTCGCGGACGTCATCGCGCATTCCTAGAAACTAGCTACTTGGCCAGCGCGTCCTCGATGGCCTGCTCGAAGGCCTCGTAAGGCTGCGCGCCGATGATCTCCTGGCCGTTGACCAAGAAAGACGGGGTGGAGTTGAAGCCTGCGCGCTGCGCCAGGTTGTTAGCGTCCTGGAGTGCGGCGTCGTACTTGTCGCTGGCGGCGTCGGCCTTGAACTTCTCCATGTCCGGAATGCCTGCGGCTTCAGCGAAGCGGACGAAGTCCTCCATGGCGAAGTCGGGGTGGCCGTTCGCCTTGATGGCCTCTGCCATGTAGGCGTCCTGGTACTCGAAGAATTTGCCTTGGTCGGCGGCGGCGCGGCCCGCGCGGGCTGCTTCGACGGCGGCCTGGCCGTTGACTACGAAGTCGTTGAACTCGATGCGCACCTTGCCCTCATCGACGTAGTTCTTGATGATCTGCGGCATGATCTCAACGTTGGCCTTGATGCAGAATGGGCAGTCCCAGTCGGAGAACTCGGAGAGGACGACGGGGGCGTCGACATCGCCGAGGGCCATTGGGTCGTTGGCGTCGCGGCGCTCGATCTCGGCGGCGGCCTCGTTCATAGTCGGTTCGGCGGCAGGCTCTTCAGCGGCCTGAGACGGTGCAGTCTGGGCGGTCTCCGTGGCGGGTGTCGCGGAGTTCGCGCCGATGACGTAGCCGCCCACTCCGGTGCCGATTGCCAGTACTGCCGTAAACGCCCACATCAGTGGTGGGATCTTGGTATCACTCATTGTGCTCCTTTGGTTGTTCTGCGTTTTGTAATGCTACCGCCCGCGCCAACCTGGCGTAGCGCAGCTCCTGTTCACGGAACCTGGTCCAGGTCGAGATGGTGGTGAAGAAGAACGCGATGATCAGCACGTACAGCATCAGGTCCGTGCCGCGGGCAACGCCCAACCAGTTGGCAAGGATGGTGACGTCGTCGGGGCGCAGGATCGCCCAGATGGCGGCGATGAACATCGCGCCGAAGCCGATCTTCACCCAAGCTTTCGCGTTCGCCTTGCGGCGGTTAGCAAAGAAGTAGAGCGCCAACAGGACGGTGGCGCAGATCAGTGCGAACTGGATCATGGGAGCCTCCCTGCCACGATGTTGTCGGCCAGGATGTTGACGCCGTTAATGAGCGACTGGCCCTTGCTCATCGAGTACTCGGTGTACAGGATCTCCACGGGCTCCTCGGCGACGCGCCACTTATGCTGGTCGATCAGGGCGACGATCTCGGATGCGTGCGACATCCCGTTCATCCGCAGGTTCATCTCGTTGGCCACTTTGAGGTTGAAGGCGCGTAGGCCGTTGTGGGCGTCGCTAAGGCCGAGGCGACGAGTGCGCGGCGAGAGCATCACCACCGTGCGCAGCACCACGCGCTTGATCCACGGCACCTGCGAGCTATCTTGGCCGGCGAAGCGAGTGCCCACCACGATATCGAGCGGTTCGGTGCGCAGGCGCTGCACCATGCGCAGGACGTCCTTGACCTGGTGCTGGCCGTCGGCGTCGAAGGTGACAAAGTACTTCGCACCCGGCTGGGCGCGCGCGTACTCCACCCCGGTCTGGATCGCAGCGCCCTGGCCCAGGTTCACCGGGTGGTTCACCAGGTGGGCGCCGGAGGCGCGGATGGCGTCGGCCGAGTTGTCGCGGGAGCCGTCGTTGACGGCCACGATGTTCGGGAACGTTTCCCGCGCATGCTCAATGACCTGCTGGATAACGGGGCCTTCGTTATAGCAGGGGATGATGAGCCAGGTGTCGTCGTTCATGTTGCCCGAAATGTTACCCCGCGCGGTGGAAAAGCCGCGCATAAACGCGCTTCAGCAGTGGCTTCGGTAGCAGTCGGTAGAGGGTGCGCACTGCGACGTTCACCATCGCGCGCGTGCGGCCGATCAGGCCGTAGCGCACCAGTCGGATCTGCATGTCTACCTCCGAGGTGAACATGTCGCTGCCGGTGCGGCGGTCGAACTGCTCGTCGGTGACACGGAAGTAGGTGAGCGGCTCCTGCATGTTGTACAGCGTGTAGCCCTCGGCGATGAGGCGCGCGAACAGGTCGTAGTCCTCCATGAGGTGCACGTCCTGGTACCCGCCCACAGCCTTGACGTCCGCGGTGCGGTACATCACGGAAGGGTGGTTCATCGGCGAGTTCATCTTGGCGTAGTGTGCGGGGTGCTCGGGCAGGCGCCGGATGCCGCCGGTGCGCTCACCGTCGAACTCCTGCACGGCGGTACCCACCACGGACACTTCGGGGTGCTGCCGCAAAAACTCGAGTTGTCGCTCAATGCGCTGGGGGAACGCCTTGTCGTCGGAGTCGAGCTGCGCCACGAACTCGCTGTCGATCGTCTCCAGCGCCGCCTGCAGCGCGGGGCCCGCACCGCGGTTTTCGTCACAGCGCACCACGCGCGCCCCATACTTCTCGACGACCCCTTCGACCCCTTCCGCCACCGGCCCATCAAAGACGACCACGACCTCGTCCGCGGGACGGGTCTGCTCAGCGAGGGATTGCAGCGCCTCAGCGAGCTGGTCAGGAACAGTGCCGTGGTAGGCAGACAGGAGCGCAGTAACGGTGGACATGGATACCGATACTAGTTGCGTGCGGCGTCGAGAAGAAATGTGCCGTAGCCCGACTTCACCATGGACTCACCTAGGCTGACCAGCCTGTCCACAGAGATGAACCCCTGCTCGTAGGCGGCGACCTCCGGCGAGCCAATCACCAGGCCGGTGCGCTTCTGCAGCACCTCCACGTAGGCGGAGGCCTCCGCCATCGAGTCGATCGTGCCGGTGTCCAGCCACACGTCACCCCTGTTCAGACGGTGGACCCGCAGCTGGTTCGCCTTCAGGTACGCCTCGTTCACGCTGGTGATCTCCAGCTCACCGCGGGCGCTCGGCGTAATCGTCTTCGCGATGTCCACGACTTGATTGTCGTAAAAGTACAGCCCGACCACGGCGAAGTTGGACTTCGGGTGCTCCGGCTTCTCCTCAATCGACGTGGCCACGCCATTCGCGTCGAAGTCCACCACGCCGTAGCGGTGCGGGTCGGAGACCTCGTAGGCGAAGATGGTGCCGCCGGTGCCGTCATGGCTTAAGTCCAGGGCGCCGTCGAAAATGTTGTCACCCAGCACGAGCGCCACCGAGTCATCCCCGATGAAGTCCTCGGCGATCAGGAACGCCTGGGCAAGGCCGTCGGGGGAGGGCTGGATGCCGTAGTGGAGCATGATGCCCCAGTCGGAGCCGTCGCCAAGCAGGCGCCGGAACGCGGGCGCGTCCTCCGGCGTGGTGATCACCATGATCTCCCGGATACCAGCGCTGATCAGCGTGGTCAGCGGGTAGTAGATCATGGGCTTGTCGTAAATCGGCATCAACTGCTTCGAAATACCCTTCGTAATCGGGTAGAGCCGGGTGCCGGACCCGCCGGCCAGAATGATGCCCTTCATCGACTTAGCGCTTCGGCAGGATCTTATCCAGCGGCAGCTTCTCGATCACAGCCAGCACCGTGGTCAGAATGCCCATGATGAACAGGACGAGCGCCGGGGTGGACACGTTCGACGTGTCACCGGCGGACAGCGCCATCGCCGGGTCCGTCGGAGCGGTGTTCGTCGTGGTGGTGGCCTCAACTGTCGGGGTGACCGTCGCCGTCACCGTCGGGGTGACGGTGACCGTGGTGGTTGCCGGGGCCGAAGGGGTAGAAGTTTGGGTGGAAGCGAACGCCGGGGTTGCCACCACCAGTGCCCCCGCCACCGCGAGAGCTGCAAGAGAAGTGCGATTCATGCAGTACAACCTACCCAAGATAGAGCGCCAACGCAGCTCTCCAGTTCATGGGGGCAAAGCCCGTCGCCTTAATCTTGTCCAGCGCAAGCGTCGATTCCGCAGGCCGTGGCGCCTTGTCCCCGTACTCCTTTGAGGTCACCGGGTGTACCTGCGCGGGGTCCTTGCCCATCCCGATGAATACCGCCATCGCGATCTCGTCACGCCCCACCGAATCCCCATCCGAGGTGATGTTGTACACACCGTACTCAGTTTCGTTGGCCAGCAGGTGGCGGATGCCCTTCGCCAGGTCCTCCGCTGACGTCGGCCGCCCGCGCTGATCCTTCACCACGCGCGGCTCCTTGCCCGTCTCCGCGAGTTGGCGCATCGTCGCCATGAAGTTTGCCCCATCGCCGAACACCCACGACGTCCGAATCACGTAGTGCCTGCGCGCCAGCTGCGCCGCCGTCTCCCCGGCAGCCTTCGACGCCCCGTAGCGGCTCAGCGGGCTCGGCAGCTCCTCCTCCGTGTGCACCTCCTGGGTGCCATCGAAGATGTAATCACTGGACACGTGCACCAACACCAAGTCGTGCTCGTTGGCCGCCCGCGCCAGCTGCGCTGGGGCCTCCGCGTTCACGCGCCACGCGCCCGCCGGGTCATCCTCCGCGCCGTTGACGTCGTTGTAGGCCGCGCAGTTGATCACCGCCCAGTACTTCGACCAGTCCACGCCCTCCAGGTTCGTGATGTCCAGCTGGTCCCGCCTGCAGAACTCCGCCTCATCCGGCCCGTAGAGCTCCTGCAGCGCGCGGCCCAGCTGCCCGTTCGCGCCCGTCACGAGGATTCTGCGCTGGGGGACGGGGGTGGCGTCGACAAGCATGGGGTGGGTGAGGTCAGCCTCCGAAAGCTCCGTGGGCTCCATCGGCCACTCGACCTCCTTGTAGGAGCAGTAGGCGTAGCGCGCGCCGGGCTGGTATCGCTCGTTGACCAGGTAAATGTACGTCGTGTCGTCCTCGAGCGCCTGGAAACCGTTGGCCACCCCGCGCGGCACAAATACTGCCGTCTCCGGGCCGACCTCGCAGCTGAACGTCTCCCCGAACGTCGCGGAGCCCTCCCGCATGTCCACCCACGCCCCGAACACGCGGCCCGACGCCACCGACACCCACTTATCCCACGGCTCAGCGTGCATGCCGCGAGTCGCCCCGCGCCGCGCGTTGAAGCTCACATTCTGCTGCACCGGCACCAACTTCTGCCCCGCCCAGTTCTCCTTGAACCAGCCGCGGTTGTCGCGGTGCACCGCAAGCTCGTGGACTTCCAACCCAGCAATCATTACTGTCCTCTCGCCTCATAACGCTTCTCGACGTCCCCCTTCGCCCCTTCCCACCACCAGCGGTTCTCGCGATACCACTCGATGGTTTGCTGCAGCCCGTCGCGCAGATCCTTCGTGTAACGCGGCCGCCACCCAAGCTCGGTAGTGAGCTTCGTGGAGTCCATCGCGTAGCGCTGATCGTGCCCGGGGCGGTCGTTGACGTGCTCGTACTCGCCACCCATCAGCTCGCAGATCATCTCGATGACCTGCTTGTTCGTGGTGTGGTCGTTGTCCGCGCCGATGTTATACGTCTCACCCAGCTTGCCGCGTTCCAGGATGGTCAGCACGGCGTCGTTGTGGTCGTCGACGTGGATCCAGTCACGCACCTGCGCGCCCGTGCCGTACAGCTTCGCGGGCTGCCCGCACAGGATGTTCGTGATCTGGCGCGGGATGAACTTCTCCACGTGCTGGTACGGCCCATAGTTGTTGGAGCAGTTCGAAATCGTCGCCTGAATACCAAAACTGCGGATCCAGGCCCGCACCAAATGATCCGAGCCGGCCTTCGTCGCCGAATACGGACTCGACGGCTTATACGGCGTCGCCTCCGTGAACTTCTCGTTGCCCGTCAGCGGCAGGTCTCCGAACACCTCGTCCGTGGAAATGTGGTGCAGCCGCGCCCCGTGCCTGCGCACTGCCTCCAACAACACATACGTGCCGATCAAATTCGAGTGAATAAACGGCGACGGGTCCTCCAACGAATTATCGTTATGCGACTCCGCCGCGAAATGCACCACCACATCCGACGCCCCCACCAAGTCACCCACCAGCGCCTCATTAGCGACGTCCCCCTCCACCAACTCCACGTCCAACCCCCGCAGATTCGCCGGGTTGCCCGCGTACGTCAGCTTGTCCAGGACCGTGACCTTGTAGTCAGTGCGCTCGGTGACCATCCGCACGAAATTCGCGCCGATGAAGCCCGCACCACCAGTGACCAGCATTGTTCCCATGGGCTTCTACCTTAGCCGGAGCGCCACCAAATGTACCGCCGCCCCCGCCAGCGGGCCCGCGAACAAGGCCGTGAGCACGACGGAGTGGACGTCGACATCCACGAGCCGCGGCATCACCCCCAGCACCGCGAACGCCACCGCCGTCGCCGTCAGCCACCCCGCGACGTACCAGCCGTGCCGCTCCAGCGACAGCACCGCCACCCCCGTAATAATCAGCGCGCCCATAAACGCCGACGCGAACGTGAGCACCCCAAGCGTCAACCCATCGACGTAAAACTCCGGGTCAAACGCCAGTTTTAGAATCCAGGGGCCCACCGCCCACGCCGCGGCGAAGCCCACAACGCCCAGTCCGAGCACCGCAGCCACCGGCTGCACCAACGCCGCAAACAACGCTTCTCGACGCTCCACAAACCTCACCACCAGCGCCGACTGGAAACGCTGCAACGGCACCAACACCGGCGCCCGCGTCAAAATCACCGCGTTCATAATCGCCGCCACCGACGCCTGCGGGAACGCCGCGTTCACCGCCGTCGGGAAGCCCGTGATCAGCGCCGCCGACGCCCCCGACGCCACCATCGCCGTCAACACCCGGCGCACGAACACCCCACGATGCACATCCAGCGGCACCCGCAAATGCTCCCGGCGCAACACCACCAGCCAGCTCAACGCGCCGACCACCGTAATCACCAAAAACGCAGGCAGGCCCCACCCCAGCGCCCACGCCAGAAGCGCCAATACCAGCCGCACACCCGAATCCAGCGCCACCAGCGCCGCGTAGCGCTCCCACAACTGCGCCCCCGATAGCACCCCGCCCAGCACCGCCTGGAACACGTACATCACCAGGCCAACCTGCAGCAGGGCAGTGGCCGTCAGCGTACTTCCGGGAACAGCAGTGCCGATGAACAGCGCGCCCGCCACCGCCGCCACAACGACCACCACCAGCGCCGTCCACGCCCCCAACCGCCACGGATTCGCCGAACCCCGCCGGCCATCCTCGCGCGCCGCCGCGACGGCACGCGTGGTCTCGTGGGTGAGGCCGTCGATAAGCCCGGTGGACGCGAAGAACAACCCCCAGTACGCAGCGAAGTAGCGGTAGGCCGTGTCGGCGTCGAGTGCTTTCGACGCCACCCACAACACCACAAAGCCGCTGACCGCCGCGAACAGCGTGGCAAAAGAAAGGTGCTTCACCTGGCGTTACATCGCCTTACATTCCGAACGACGGCGCGATCGTGGTAAACCACGCCTTGTGCAGATCCTCGCGCCAGTACGGCCACGAGTGCGTCCCCGCATTCCGGAACTCATACTGCGCTGGAATATTCAGGCCTTCCAGCTTCGCTCGCAAATCATGCGAACACTTATTAATCGCAGCCTCAATCACGCCGCCTTCAACCTGCAGAATCGCCGAACCGACACTCGCCGCAGGTTGCGGAAGCCCCTGGCCAACCAAGTAACTCACCTGATCCTGGCGGCCCGCCAGGCCCGTGCCCGTCGAAATATACAAGCGGGTCCCGCGCAGCTTCTCCGCATTCACAAGCGCATCGTTGTAGCGGTTATTCGGGCTGCCCATCGGGCCCCACATCATCTCCGGGGTCACCGTCCGGTAATCCAACGTTCCCGACGCCCGGTTCACCGTAATCCGGCCGAACTGGTACGCCTCAGGCGTCGACGTCGCCGCACACCCCGAGAAGGACGCCGCAGACTTATAGAACCCGGGGTAGTGCGTCGGCAACACCAGAGACGTGGTCCCCGACATCGAGAATCCCACAATCGAACGGCGATTCTTGTCCGCCCCCAGCAGCCCCTCAATCGGCCCCGGCAACTCCTTGACCAGGAACGTCTCCCACTTCTGTGGGCCGTTAATGTAGCGCGAGCGCACATTGTCACTCACCCAGTCCGTGTAGTACGAAAACGCGCCCTCCTGCGGAATCACAACATTGACGCCCTTGCCTGCGAAGAACTCGCGAGCATCACTCATGCTCAACCAGTCCTGGTGCTGCTCCGCACCACCAGCGCCGTTCAGCAGGTAGATCGTCGGAGCGTTCTGCACGCGCTGCCCCGCAGCATTCGTCGCAGGCAACACCGCCACCGGGATATCCCGACGCATCGACGGCGAATACACCAAGAAGCTCAACACCTGCTTATGGTCAACCTTCTCGACCCACTTCTGCGGCTTCCCGTCCGTCTTCGCCAACGGTGGATTCGCAATTGCGTTCCAGGGCTTCACCGTACCCACGGGCTGGGCCGATGCTGCTGGCGTAACTGCTGGGACCGCCTGGAGTGCCGACAAAGGAATGGCTACAGCCATCGCTGTAGCCACAACCGAACGAGTGATGCGCTTCAACATGGAAGCCATCCTACTTTACAGATGTGGCAATTGGGGCTTCTGGTGTCACTTTGTTCGGCGTTTCGTGCAAGAATGTGGGAAGTATTTCGTTCTTACAGAATTTCTCTTTGAAAGAAGGTAGTTGCAATGAACCCGATCGAGTCCATGCAGGTCGCCATCAACAACGTCCTCGGTGAGCTGATCCACTTCGGCTCCTCGACGTCTTCCACCATCGCATACGGCATGGGCCTGTTCTAGGGGCTTCGCCCGCTTGAACCCGTCGCGCCACCTGTTGTTGGGTGGGCGGCGGGTTTTTGTGGTTCGTGCAGGGCGCTGCGCACCAAATTCCTTAATTTTTTGGGGGCAGGTTTGTGTTTCCCCAGGTCGCCGAGTGGGCGTGAGGGAATTTGGTGTCTTGTGGAAACGCTGGAGTGCCAAAGGGCGCAACCTTATTTAGGCTAGACATTCAAACCTGCAGGTGAGAAAAGCGCTAGATGTTAAGGGTTGCGTCCTTTGGCACTGGTCGACCAGGGGGCGCACCAAATCCCTAGTTTTCGGCGGGATGGTTTGCGTTTCCCCAGGTCGCCGAAGGGAGCGTGAAGGAATTTGGTGTCTGGGGCGGGAGTTAGAGCCCAAGCGCCGGCTTGATGGTCTGCTTCCAGGACAGCTCCAAGTCCTCCTTCCAGATGCGCCATGAGTGGGTGCCGGTGGCGCGCAGGTTGGCGTTGTATGGGATGTCGTTGGCCTTGAGCTTGACCAGCAGGTCGTGGGTGCAGGCGTTCATGGCGGCTTCGATCACGCCGCCCTCGACGATGAGGGTTTGGGCGTTCGCGGAGGCCTGGACGAAGTCCATGTCGCGGGTCTTGCGGAGGAAGCCGACGGTGTCACTTTCGGCGAAAAGGCCCGTTGCGCTGGAGATGTACAGCTTGGTGCCCTTGAGCTTCTCGGCGTTGACGAGGGCGTCGTTGTGTCGGTTGTACTCGCTGCCGGCGCGGCCCCACATCTCCTCGGGCTTGGCGCCGCCGCGGTTGACGGTGAGGTTGACCCAGCCGTTCGGGATGCCCGTCGAGGTAGCGGCGCAGCCGGAGAAGGAGCCGACGGCGGCGTAGCGTCCAGGGTTGTGCTCGGCAAGGAGGAGTGCTGAGGTGGCGGACATGGAGAACCCGACGACGGCGCGCTTGTCGTTGGCCTCGAGGTAGGGCTCGATGGCGTCGGGAAGCTCGGAGCCCAGGAACGTGGACCACAGCTGTTTGCCCTGCAGGTAGCGGGAGTTCGGCTCGTAGAGCCAGTCGATGTAGTAGGAGAACGCACCCGCCATCGGGATGACGACGTTGACCGGCTCGTCTTCGAAGACCTTCTTCACCACGGTGCCCGCTTGCGCGATCCAGTCAGTATCCTGCTCGGAGCCACCGGCGCCGTTGAGGAGGTAGACGGTGGGTGCGTCGGGTACGCCCGCGCGGATCACACCGACTGGGATGTCGCGTTCCATGGCGGGGGAGTAGACGCTGAGCTTCTCGGAGCCCTTGATGCCGTCGATGTTGGTGAACCAATACTGATCGCCGCCGCTGGGTTTTTGCGGTGCGGTTTCCAGCTTCTTTACGCGCGCGATGGCATCGTTTGTGGTTTCGGCACCCTCGGCTGTGGGGATGTCGGCGTCATCAAGCGTGGGTTCGGTGCTGTCTTCCTCTACGACTTCGACGACCGTCGTTTCCTCAACCTTGGTTGTGGTCGTGGTGGTCTTCGAGGAAGAGGTCGTCGTCGCCTCACTTATCGACGTCTCCTCTACGCTCTGGGCGGCAGAAATAGTCGTTGCCTGTTCGGATGGTGCAACGGCATACCAGCCTCCTGCAGCGATCGCGACGGCGGCGGCTCCGGCGATAGCTGGACGCGCAATATTCACGGGGTGCTCCTCAACTATTTGTAGGTGGTGAAGGTGGTCCTTCAAGCATTCTATTAAAGTGTCCGATATTGAAGCGAAAACGTTACAAGCAACGTATTCTATGGGGCGTGACTAAAGAGCATTATGACGTTGTTGTCCTCGGCGCTGGCCCTGGTGGCTATGTCGCCGCCATCCGAGCAGCGCAGCTGGGCCTGAAGGTTGCGGTCATTGAGAAGCAGTACTGGGGAGGTGTGTGCCTCAACGTTGGGTGTATCCCGTCGAAGTCGTTGATTAAGAACGCGGAGATCGCCCACATCTTCAACCATGAAGCGAAGACGTTCGGCATCAAGGGTGATGTCGAGTTTGATTACGAAGACGCCCACAAGCGCTCCCGCAAGGTCTCCGAGAAGATCGTTGGTGGCGTGCATTACTTGATGAAGAAGAACAAGATCCAGGAAATCCACGGTCTTGGCTCCTTCACCGATTCCAACACGATCGAGATCACCGAAGGCGATGACAAGGGCAAGACCGTCACCTTCGACAACTGCATCATCGCGACGGGCTCCGTCGTGCGCACTCTGCCAGGCATCGAGCTGAGCAAAAACGTTGTGTCCTTCGAGGAGCAGATCCTCAACGAGGATGCGCCGAAGTCCATGGTCATCGTGGGTGCGGGCGCTATCGGCATGGAGTTTGCGTACGTGCTGTCCAACTACGGCGTGGACGTCACCGTTATCGAGTACATGGACCGCGTTCTGCCGAACGAGGACAAGGACGTGTCCAAGGAGATCGCGAAGGCGTACAAGAAGCTCGGCGTCAAGCTCATGACCGGCCACGCAACCACCGCGGTGCGGGACAACGGTGACTCGGTCGAGGTGGACGTCAAGAAGAATGGCACCGACAAGACTGAAACGCTCACCGTTGAGCGCGTCATGATCTCTGTCGGCTTTGCCCCGCGCGTCGAGGGCTACGGCCTGGACAAGGCTGGTGTCAAGCTCACCGAGCGTGGGGCCATCGCTATCGATGACCGCATGCGCACCAACGTAGACGGCATTTACGCCATCGGCGACGTCACCGCGAAGCTGCAGCTCGCGCACGTTGCCGAGGCGCAGGGCATCATCGCCGCCGAGACCATCGCGGGTGCCGAAACCCTCGAAATCGAGGACTACATGATGACGCCGCGCGCCACCTTCTGCAACCCTCAGGTCGCCTCCATGGGTTACACCGAGGAGCAGGCGAAGGAGAAGTGGCCAGACCGCGAAATCAAGGTTGCGACCTTCCCGTTCTCCGCGAACGGCAAGGCAGTCGGCCTGGCTGAGACCGCGGGCTTCGGCAAGATCGTCGCCGACGCCGAATACGGCGAGATCCTCGGCGCACACCTGGTTGGCGCCAACGTTGCCGAGCTGCTGCCGGAGGTCGTCCTCGCCCAGCGCTTCGACCTCACCGCTGGCGAAATCGCCCGCTCTATCCACATTCACCCAACCCTGTCTGAGGTGCTGAAGGAAGCGGCCCACGGCATCGAAGGCCACATGATCAACCTGTAGCCTTTTTCTTCTCGACGCCCGGTCCCGCCTGTTGGTGGGACCGGGTTTTGCGCTGTGTGGGTGGGGTTCTCGCTCAGTTGCCCTGCCTTCGCGCCTTCTTACATTGCTCCGGTCGAGGAGTTAAAGGAGTGCGATGCTGGTCGCCTCTTTTGGCCAACCCCGTCCGATTTTTACCGACCTGCATCGCACGCTTCTAAGCGCACGCTTCGAACGTTTTGGGGCGCGCTGACGGGGTAGTAAAAGGACCGCTCACCCTCCCATTTCCCGATGTTTGAAGCAGACTCTTGACTACCGACCTTTGGGGGTAGTTCGAAGATTTTATAGACGTTACGCGCAGGTCGTGAGTAACATCACAAATTAGGTTTACCTTGGTTTGTTCTCATACTGAATATGTGCAGGGTGTCGCCATGCTTAAAATTTCGAAAATTTGCCAAGCGCGTCCGGGCGGTGAATTTTGGGTGAAAATCAGGCGAAAGAAACATGCTCTGACTAGGCAATAGTGAAGAATGGTGCCTAAAGTGGTTGTGACACTGGAGGTGCCATGACTGTACAAAAAACAGACCGTGAAGCAATTCGTCACGGAAAAATTACTGAGAAGCCGCTACGAGAGCGGCCAGGGTTCCCAACATGGGCAGTAAAGCTCGAGATGGCCATCACTGGCCTCATCTTCTCGCTCTTCCTTCTTGTTCACATGGTGGGCAACCTGAAGATTTTCATGCCGCTTAAGGCTGATGGCGGCGCACACATTGATGACTACGGCGAGTGGTTCCGCACGTTTGGTGAACCACTGTTCCCGCGCGGAGGATTCCTGTGGATTCTCCGTATCGTCCTGCTGACCTGCCTGATCCTGCACGTGTATGGTGCGTTCACTCTGAAGAAGCGTTCCGCCGAGTCGCGCGGTACGTTCAAGCGCACGAACCTGATGGGAGGCTGGCAGTCCACCGCTACGCGTTGGATGCTGGTGACCGGCGTCATCCTGCTGCTGTTCATCATCTTCCACATCCTGGATCTGACCGCGGGCACGGTTGTTGCTTCTGAGCAGTTCGTTCATGGCAATGTTCGTGACAACCTGATTGCAACCTTCGCTCCTGAGCGTTGGTACGTGACCCTGTTCTACCTGGTTGCCATGCTGGCGCTGCTGCTGCACCTGACGCACGGTGTGTACTTGGCAGTTTCTGACCTTGGATGGCTCGGCGAGCGTGGACGCGGCGTAATGGTCGTGTTGGGGTACGTACTGCCGTTCATCGTTGTTCTTGGAAACGTCATCATGCCACTGGCCATCATGGCTGGTCTTATCCCGGGGTACACCCGCTAACGGCTGATTAGGAGAAACTTTAATGACTACCTCTTTGAACCAGACGCAGGACGAGGTGTTCCGCCAGCCGGAGTCCTCGGCTCCTGGCGTCACCATTGGCCGCATTCTTGATAATGCAATGCCGGACCGCCACAAGGTCCGGATGAAGGACATGTGGGAGTACCAGAAGGACCACATGCAGCTGGTGTCCCCACTGAACCGTCGCAAGTTCAAGGTGCTCGTTGTGGGCACGGGCTTGGCTGCCGGTGCTTCTGCCGCCGCATTGGGCGAGCTGGGCTACCAGGTACAGGTCTTCACGTACCATGACGCTCCTCGTCGTGCACACTCCATTGCAGCGCAGGGTGGCGTCAACGCTGCTCGCGGCAAGAAGGTTGATAACGACGGCGCGTACCGCCACGTGAAGGACACTGTCAAGGGTGGCGACTACCGCTGCCGTGAGGCTGACTGCTGGCGCCTGGCCGTCGAGTCGGTCCGCGTGATTGACCACATGAACGCGATTGGTGCTCCGTTCGCGCGTGAGTACGGTGGCTCCCTGGCTACCCGTTCCTTCGGTGGTGTGCAGGTCTCCCGTACCTACTACACCCGTGGCCAAACGGGCCAGCAGCTGCAGCTGTCCACCGCTTCGGCGCTGCAGCGTCAGATCCACCTGGGCAACGTTGAGATCTTCACGCACAACGACCTGATCGATCTGATCATTACTGAGGAAGACGGCAAGAAGCGTTGCCGCGGTATTGTTACCCGCAACCTGATTGACGGCTCCCTGACCCCGTTCACCGGCCATGCTGTTGTGCTGGGTACCGGTGGTTACGGCAACGTGTACCACAAGACCACGTTGGCGAAGAACTCGAACTCCTCCGCGATGATGCGTGCGCACGAGCTTGGTGCGTACCTGGCGTCGCCGGCGTTCATTCAGTTCCACCCGACCGGCCTGCCGCTGAACGCGAGCTGGCAGTCGAAGACGACGCTGATGTCCGAGTCCCTGCGTAACGACGGCCGCATCTGGACCCCGAAGGAAAAGGGCGACGACCGCGACCCGAACACCATCCCAGAGGACGAGCGCGATTACTTCCTGGAGCGTCGTTACCCGGCGTTCGGTAACCTCGTGCCGCGTGACGTTGCGTCTCGTGCTATTTCGCAGCAGCTTAACGCCGGTTTCGGTGTTGGCCCGCTGCACAACTCGGCGTACCTGGACTTCAAGGATTCCATCGAGCGCCTCGGTGAGGACACTATCCGTGAGCGTTACGGCAACCTCTTCGAGATGTACGAGGACTCCACCGGCGAGAACCCATACAAGGCTCCGATGCGTATTGCGCCGACGGTGCACTTCTCCATGGGTGGCCTGTGGACCGACTTCAACGAGATGACGTCTATCGACGGCCTCTTCGCAGCCGGTGAGTGCTCCTGGACCTACCACGGTGCGAACCGCCTGGGCGCGAACTCGCTGCTGTCCGCATCGGTCGACGGCTGGTTCACCATTCCGTTCACGGTGCCGAACTACCTGGCGGATCACCTGAACGAGCCGGTGTACGGCGAGGACGCTCCGGCATCCGTCGAAGCCGTTGAGCGTGCGCAGAAGCGCATTGACAGCCTGATGAACATCAAGGGCTCCGACCCGCACGGTCCGGAGTACTACCACGTCAAGCTGGGCGAGATCCTCTACCTGCACTGTGGCGTGGCACGTACCGCGGACAGCCTGCGTGAGGGCATCGACAAGATCCGCGCACTGCGCGATGACTTCTGGGCGAACCTCCACATCCCAGGCCGCGCTGATGAGATGAACCAGGTCCTCGAGGCTGCGCTTCGACTGGTTGACTACATCAACCTCGGCGAGCTGATGTGCATCGACGCACTTGACCGCGACGAGTCCTGTGGCGCTCACTACCGCATGGACCACCTCACCGAAGACGGCGAGGCCCGCCGTGACGACGAGAACTGGTGCTTCGTCTCCGCATGGGAGACCGTGGGCAACGACCAGTTCGTGCGTCACGCCGAGCCACTGTACTTCGATTCGATCCCACTGATGACGAGGAACTACAAGTAATGAAACTGACACTTGAGATCTGGCGTCAGGCCGGACCCGATACTGAAGGCCACTTCGAGACCGTCGAGGTGCCGGACGCAGTTGAGCAGATGTCTATCCTGGAGCTGCTCGACCACGTCAACAACCGATTTGTTGAGGAAGGCAAGGAGCCTTTCACTTACGCTTCTGACTGCCGCGAGGGCATCTGCGGTACCTGTGGCCTGACCATCAACGGTCGCCCGCACGGTGCGGACCAGAACGTCCCTGCATGTCTGCAGCGCCTGGTGAACTACAACGACGGCGACACCCTCAAGATTGAGCCGTTCCGCTCCGCTGTGTTCCCGGTCATCAAGGACCTCGTGGTTGACCGCTCCGCGCTCGACCGCGTGATGCAGCAGGGCGGCTACGTCTCCGTCTTCCCGGGCACCGCCCCGGACGCAGACACCCTGTCCGTCAACCACCACGATTCCGAGCTTGCACTCGACTACGCAGCCTGCATCGGCTGTGGTGCTTGTGTGGCTGCGTGCCCGAATGGCGCCGCGCACCTGTTCACTGGTGCTAAGCTGAAGCACTTGAAGCTGCTGCCACTGGGCAAGCTGGAGCGTGGCCGTCGTGCACGCAAGATGATCGACGAGTTGGAAACCAACTTCGGTCCTTGCTCCCTGTACGGCGAGTGCGCAGACGTCTGCCCTGCAGGCATTCCGCTGGATGCGGTCGGCGCGATCAACGCCGAGCGTGTCCGCGCGGCCGCCCGCGGCGGCGACGACTAAACAGAGAATAAAACGAGGAAGGAAACAACGATGGCGTCCCAACATGCTGTAGCTGATATCCGCAGTGAATCGTTCCCTGAGTACGAGGGCAAGATTCAGGACCTGTACGTCGAAGGCTACGACCCGGTGTCGTACTCCGCGCCGCACTCTTCGCTGCTGCGCTACTCCACGTGGGTAGCGATGGGCCTGATCTTGGCGTCACTGTTCGGTATGGGGCTTGCCATCTGGGGCGCAACTGTTGGCACGTACGGGTATGGTGCGTCTGCTGAGGTCAGCAGCCAGCTCATCCTGTACGGCCTCGGAGAGGCGGTTGTGACGTTAGTGCTCGGCGCGTTCCTCATCGTGAAGGGTCGCGCGGCCTACCGTCAGTACCGCGAGCAAACCGGTCGCGTCAACTAGCGGCTACCTCCAGGTCTCCCCGTCACCACGCTCAATATGGTGGCGGGGAGATTTTTGCTTTAATCAAGTGCATGGCTACACACGCGTTAATGGAGCTCACTGAGGCGGACGAACAGCGCCGCAGGACACTGCGGAAGTACAAGATCGGGGTGACGGCCCTGCTTGGGCTGATGGCCGTGATCTTCCTGACGTGTTCGTGGTGGCAGTCGCAGGGTACCGCGCCGTTGTGGGTGGGGTACGTGCGCGCGGCGGCGGAGGCCGGGATGGTCGGCGGGCTGGCGGATTGGTTCGCGGTCGCGGCAATCTTTAAGCACCCGATGGGGCTGCCTATCCCGCACACGGCCCTGGTGCCGAACAAGAAGGACCAGGTGGCTGACGCGCTGAGTGACTTCGTGAGTGAGAACTTCCTCAACGCGGAGACCATCACCGAGAAGGTGATGGCGGCGGGCATCCCGGAGCGTGCCGGAAGGTGGTTGTCGCTTGAGAAGAACGCGAAGCGGGTGTCGGAGGAGGTCGGCAAGTTCACGGTGAAGGCTGTGGAGGCGGTCGACCCCGCGGAGGCGGAGGAGTTCCTCAACGCGCAGGTGATTGACCGCTTCGCGGAGCCGGTCTGGGGCCCGCCGATCGGGCGCGCATTGGAGGGATTCATCGCGGACGGCAAGATCGAGCCGCTGGTTGACGACATCGTTGCCTGGGGCAACGAGCGCCTCGCAGGCATGGAGGACGCCATCGTCCGAACCATCGACGAGCGGATGCCCGCTTGGGCACCGAAGTTTGCGAAGGACCTGGTGGGCGCCAAAGTCTATAACGAACTGGTGGCGTTCATGGCGGACGTCGATAAGGACAAGGACCACGAGGCTCGCCGAGCTATTCGACGCCAAATCAACCAGTTCGCGCAGGACTTACAGTTCGACGGCGCCATGATCACCCGCGTCGAGGAGCTGAAGGCGGACGTGATGGCGTCGAACGCGGTGCAGAACGCGGCCGCGGGGCTGTGGGGGCAGGTGTCGGCGGCGATTATTGAGTCGGCGTCGGACCCGGAGAGCATGGTGCGTCGAAAGATTGCGCTGACGGTGCACGAGTGGGGCGAGAAGCTGGTCAACGAACCCGAGACGCGTGAGGCAGCCGAGCGCAACCTGCGAAAGTGGACGCACTTCGCGGCGGAGAACGGCGCGGGCCAGATCGTCGGGATCATTTCGGAGACGATTCAGAAGTGGGACGGGCAGGAAGCCGCCGAGAAGATCGAGCTGATGGTGGGCAAGGACCTACAGTACATCCGCGTGAACGGCACGATCGTGGGTGCATTGGCCGGACTTGTTATATACGCTGTGTCACAGTTGTTGTTTTTCTAAAAGGAGAAGGATTATGTCTGAGAAGAATTCTGGTCTGCGCGAAATTGCGGATGCGTTGCTGGTTGCTGGGCAGTCGGTCGGGGAGGCCGTCGGCAAGCTGGGCGGCGATGTGACTGAGCAGCTGAAGCAGGCTGTGGACAATGCTCGCAGCACGTTCGATGGCGCTGGCGACGACAAGGAGCTCAAGGACGCAGTGTCCTCCTTTGCGAGCGACGCCGAGTCCATCGTCCGCAACATCGGCGACTCCGCCGAGGCCGACGAGGCCAAGGACGCGTTCAAGCTGGTTGCTGAGGAGATCCGCGACGCGTTCGGCAACATTGACGCTGATGACGCGAAGCAGCGCATCGAGTCCGTGGTGGCGCGCGTGCAGGAGCGCGTCGCTGACCTGGGTGGCAAGAAGTAATGTCGCTGTCTGCTGAGCAGCTGATCATGTCGCTGCCTGTGATGGCGAACGCGCTGCTGTTTTGGGTGCTGGCCATCGCGGGCATTGTGGGGGCGGTGATGGCGGCGTCGACGCGCCCGGACGCGTTTGAGGCGGCGGGGCGTCAGTCGAAGGGCACGTGGGTGGCCATTCTGGCCGGTTCCGCGTTCGCCTGCATGCTGTCGTTGCCGTTCGTGGCGTGGATCGGCGCGGTCGCCATCGGCGTGTATTTCTTCGATGTGCGGCCGCAGATCAACAACATTTTGCGGGGGAATTACGGCTGGTAAGCAGGCCTACTGCTGGTAGGCCTGGAGTTCGGCGAAGTCCACGTTGTGGCCCTGCATCGTGACGCGGAGGCCACCGGGGACGACGTCGAAGCCGGTGATGCGCATCGCCTGGTCGGTGTACTCGGCTACACCGTTGGTGAGGGCCTCGGTAATCGCGGAGGAGATCTCATCCGGCAGCGTGTTGCCGAACAACGAGGTGTCGACGGCCTGGACGGAGAACCCTCCGGCGTCGTCAATTTCGGGGTGAAGTGAAACCGCAGCGGCGCCACCGCTGAACTCGACGGTGAATGTGCCGTCCTCGGGGGAGGTGGTCACCTCGGACACGTTGATGAGCGCGGAGAGGAAATCGCTGCCGATGTTCTGCTGCAGCTGCGTGTTCAGCATCGCGCGCACGAACTCACTCGGGACCTCGGTAGTTGCGGTCAGGGTGTCCGCGACGGACTTGCCGCTGGCGTCAACCTTGATGGAGTCCATCTCCACGGTGGAGGCCGGCTGGCCGGTGGTCTCATCGCCGTTGACCACCAGCGTGGATGGCGTGGTCACCGTGACGTGCGGGATGGTGCCGCGCAGCATACCCAGCGTCAGGGGGGAAGCGCCGAAGGAAACCTCGGTGCCCTCCGGGGCTTGGTCGCGCATCTGGCTGCCGATGTAGGCGCGTGAGCCGGCTTCGGCGGCGATGAACAGGACCAGGATGGCGGCGAGGATGCCGATCAGGACTTTCCAGACGGTTTTCATGCGCACTAGTGTAGCGACTCACCTTTGGGCGCCACAGCCGCCCAGTCGACGGTGACGGTGTTGTCGCTGAGTCGGCGGCGCACCGGGGCGATCGGCCAGTCGCGGGCAAGGGCCTCGCGGGCGTGGCGCCACCGCACCCGGGGGCCGTGCGGTTCCCAGCCGGCGGCGTGTTCCCAGGCGGAGTCGGCGTCGCGAAGAAAGTCGTGGATGGGCTCGCCCGGGACGTTGCGGTGGATGAGCGCCTTCGGTAGGCGTTCGGCGAGGTCGCTGGGCGTCGAAATGTCGAATGGGTCCCAGGACAGGGTGAGCGTTTGGGGGCCGGTGGCGTCGAGAAGCACCCAGGTGCTGCGGCGGCCGAGCTCGTCACAGGTGCCCTCGATGAAGAGACCGCCGGGGGCGAGCTTGGAGGTGACGGTGCGCCACACGTCGGGGACTTCCGCGACGTCGTACTGGCGCAGCACGTTGAACGCGCGCACAAGCTGCGGCTGGTAGCCGGCGAGCTCGAAGCCGCCGAGCTCGAAGCGGACGCCGTCGCGCGGCGGGAGGACCCGCTCGGGGTTGATCTCCAGGCCCACGACCTCGACGTTGGGGTTGATGCGCCGCAGCCAACCCGCCCACTCGCAGGTGGTGGTGTGGGAGGCGCCGTAGCCGACGTCGAGCGCCAGCGGGCGCCCCTCGCGCAAAAGCGAAATGACCCGCGCGTTGTGGCGGGTCCATCGATCGCAGCGTCGCAGCCGGTTGATGCCGGTCGTGCCCCGGGTGATCACACCGTAGGGCTGCCCGTGGCCCGCCTGCGAGCGCAGATTGTGGTGGTGCTTAGAGATTGTTGGTGATCCATTCCTCGGTGAGCTTCGCCTCGTTCTCGACGATCTCCTCAAGCGCCTCAGCAACCTTCGGCTCCAGCGCAGCGCCCATGAACGGGATGTCTACCTTGGCCTCGTTGTCGTAGGCCAGGGAGGTGGTGTCGCCGTTGTCGGTCAGCGTGATCTCGCCGCCGAAGTCGACCGGGGTGCCCTTGACGTCACCGGTGAAGGTGATCGGGTCCGTGCCGGTGTTGACGGTGCGCTTCAGCTTCAGGTCCTGCGAAATCATGGCCTGCGCTGCCTCAGGCAGGATGGACTTCAGCAGGATCTCGAAGAGGACGGCAGTGGAGCCGTCGAACTCGTGGAGCTCGCCCGGTTCGGGGGAGAGCTTCTCCGCGATGAACGCCCAGTAATCCTTGCTTGCGAAGGCGTCGCGCACCTTCTGGGCAGGATGGTTGATGGTTACGGTGATTTCACTACGTGCAGTCATAGTGAACAGACTACCGTTGATGGGGTGTCTGATACATCTTTTGCCTCAATGACAACTCTGCGCGTCGGCGGCACCCCCGCTGATGTGATCCGCTGCGACACCGCCGAGGACCTCGCTGCGACGGTCGCGCGCCTCGACGCCGCAGGCACGCCACTGCTCATCGTGGGCGGCGGCTCCAACCTGCTTGTTGCCGACGGCCCGCAGGCCGTCACGGCCGTGCTCGTGCGCAACGTCGGCATCGAGCTTCTCGACGCCACCACCCTCCGCGTCGGCGCCGGCACCGTGTGGGACGACGTGGTTGCCTACGCCGTGGAGCACGGCCTGGCGGGCATTGAGGCCCTGTCCGGCATCCCGGGCTCCGCGGGTGCCACGCCGGTGCAGAACGTGGGGGCCTACGGCGCCGAGATCGCTGACGTGCTGCACCGCGTCCGCCTGTGGAACCGGGAGACCGGCGTGGACGAGTGGGTTACCCCGGAGTCGTTGGAGCTGGCGTACCGCTACTCCAACCTGAAGTTCACCCACCGCGCCGTGGTCCTAGAGATCGAGCTGAAGCTGACCAAGTCGGACCTGTCGGCGCCGCTGCGCCACCTCGGCGGCAAGCGGGTCCCACTCGCGGAGGCACGCGCTTCCGTCCTGGAGACGCGCCGGGCGAAGGGCATGGTGCTCGACTCAGCCGACCACGACACCTGGTCCGCGGGTTCCTTCTTTACCAACCCGGTGGTGGACGCCTCGGTCGCAGATGCGATCGGCATCGAGGGGATGCCGCGCTACCCACAGGAGGACGGCCGCGTGAAGCTCTCGGCCGCCTGGCTCATCGAGCGCGCCGGGTTCCCGCGCGGCTACCCCGGCGAGCACGCCCCGGCCCGCCTGTCCACCAAGCACACCCTGGCGCTGACGAACCGGGGCAACGCCAAGGCCGACGACATCGTGGCCCTGGCCCGCGACGTGCAAGCCGGTGTGGAGCGCGCATTCGGCGTCCGGCTCGTGCCGGAGCCGGTGTGGGTCGGGATGTCGATCTAATCAGCTACAGGCGGGACAGGAGCTCTTCCTGCACCTTGCGGCGCGACAGCTTGCCCAGCTGGTCCTTCGGCAGTTCCTCGAAGTGGTAGAAGGTGCGCGGCACTTTGTAGCGGGTGAGGTTCTTGCGCGCGAAGTCCTTCAGGCCGTCCGGGTCGAGTGGGGCGCCGTCGCGAAGCGTGACGCAGGCAACGACGTCCTCGGAGCCGTCCTCGCGCGGGCGGCCGACGACGGCGACGTCGACAACATCGGGGTGGGTGCGCATGACCGTTTCCACCTCGGCGGGGTAGACGTTGAACCCGCCGGTGATGATGAGCTCCTTGAGGCGGGAAACGAGCTTGATGAAGCCGTCCTCCTCCATGACGCCGAGGTCGCCGGTGCAGAACCAGCCGTCGTGGAAGGCCTGCTCGGTGGCTTCCTTGTTGTTGAGGTAGCCGGAGAAGACCTGCGGGCCGCGGGCGAGGATTTCGCCGGGCTCGCCGTAGGGCATGTCCTCGTCCAGGTTGTCGGGGTTGACGATGCGGATCTCGGTGTCGGGGAAGGGGATGCCGATGTAGCCCGCGCGGCGGTCCGCGGTGCCCGGGTTACCGATCAGGATCGGGGAGGTCTCGGTCAGGCCGTAGCCTTCGACGAGGTGGCCGTGGGTGACGCGCTCCCACGCCTCGATCGTCTCGACGGGCAGGGAGGCCGCGCCCGAAAACCCGGTGTTGACGCCGTCGATGTTGAGGCCTTCGTTGTTGGCGGCGTCGATAATTCGCTCGAACACGGTGGGCACGCCGGGGATGAAGGAGGGCTTGAACTCCTTGATGGAGCTCATGATGAGGTCCATCTTTGGTGCGGGCAGCAGGTCAACCTCGGAGCCGATGAGCACCGTGAGCGTGAGCGAGAACGTCAGGCCGTAGGCGTGGAAGAACGGCAGGGTGGCCAGCATGCGCTGCTGCGAATCGGACTGCAGATCCTTGACCCAGGCGACGCCCTGCCACGCGTTGGCGTGCAGGTTCTTGTGCGTGAGCACCGCGCCCTTGGGCTCGCCGGTGGTGCCGGAGGTGTAGAGGATGAGTGCTGGGTCGTCGGGGGTAATGTCCGCCTCGGTGGCCAGGTCGTTGCCCTCGCCGCCGATCGCGGAGCCGAGCAGCGTCTCCCACGGCACCGTCTTGAGCACAGTGTTTGAGCTTTGCACGGTGAGCTGCTCACGCGCCTTGCGGATCTTCGCAATCGGGATGCGCAGTGCGAGCTGCTGCAGCTTCGGCATCGCCTTTGTCATGTCGACGGAGATGACCGTCTCCAGGTCGGTGCTGGCGCGCAGCGCCTCGAGGGTGTCGGCCGCCTTATCCCAGGCGATGGCCACGCGGGCGCCGTGGTTCTTAAACTGCGGGCGAAGCTCGTTCGCGGTGTAGAGCGGGTTGTGCTCGACGACGACGCCCCCAAGCTTCTGCACCGCGAAGAACGCGATGACGTGCTGCGGGCAGTTCGGCAGCAGGATGGCCACGCGGTCACCCTTGCGTACGCCGAAGGCCTTGAGCCCGGCGGCGGCGCGACGGACTTCTTTGTCCAGCTCGCCGTAGGTCATGGAGCGGCCGAAGAACCTGGTCGCTGGCTTGTCGGCGTTGCGTTCCAGGTTGTCGTCGTAGATGCCTGGCAGCGTGGTGAACCCGTACTCGAGCGAGTGCGCGGTCCACTCCGGGTAGTACTGCAGCCATGGCTTTGTGGTGTTTGCGTCCAAGGTCATGGCCCTACCCTACGCTACCGTAACCTATTGTGTGGACTGCAGCATGGCGACCAGTTCCTGCTGGACCGCGCGGCGTCGGACCTTGCCGGTCTGGTCCCGGTTCAAGTCCTCGAAATGGTAGAAGGTGCGCGGCACTTTGTAGCGGGTCAGACGCTGGCGAGCGTGCTCCTTCAGGCCTTCCGGATCGAGCGGGGCGCCGTCGCGAAGCGTGACACAGGCGACGACGTCCTCGGAGCCATCCTCGCGGGGGCGGCCGACGACGGCGACGTCCTCGACGTCCGGGTGCGAGCGCACGGCCTCCTCGACCTCGTCCGGGTACACGTTGAAGCCGCCGGTGATGATGATCTCCTTGATGCGGGCCACCAGGCGGATGAAGCCGTCGGGCTCCATGACGGCCATGTCGCCGGTGCGGAACCAGCCGTCGTGGAAGGACTTCTCGGTGGCCTCGGGGTTGTTGAGGTAGCCGGAGAAGACTTGCGGGCCGCGCGCGAGCAGCTCGCCGGGCTCGCCGTCGGGCATGGTCTCGCTGGGGTTATCCGGGTTGGCGATGCGGATCTCGGTGTTCGGGAACGGCACGCCGATGTAGCCGGGGCGCCGGTTGCCGTCGAGGGGGTTGCCGCACAGGATCGGGGAGGTTTCGGTGAGCCCGTAGCCTTCGATGAGCTGTCCGCCGGTGACGCGTTCCCACAGCTCAATGGTGCTTTGCGGCAGGGTTGCGGCACCGGAGATCGCGCTGTGGAAGGAGGAGAGGTCCACATTCTTTTCGACGGCCCACTCTGCAATCCGCTCGTACAGCAGCGGCACGCCGGGCAGCAGTGTGGGGCGAGTCTTGAGGATGGCCTGCTGGTAGAGCTTCGGCTTCGGCGCCGGGACGAGCACCATCTGGCCGGCGACGGTCAGCGGGAACCCGTAGTTCAGGGCCAGACCGTAGATGTGGAACATCGGCAAGATGGCGAGCACCTTCTCGTTGACGGCGCCCCAGTCCTTGACCCACTGTGCGCCGGCGGCGAGGACGGAGAGCACGTTGGCGTGCGTCAGCGGCACGCCCTTGGGGGTGCCGGTGGTGCCGGAGGTGTACAGGATGAACGCGGTGTCGGACTGCGCGATGGTCGGCAGGTTCGTTGGTGTGGCGGGCTTCGCCACGAGGGATTCCCACGAGATCGCCTTTGGTGCGGGCTTGTGTAGTTCCTCGCGCTGGCTGCGCACCGACCCGAGCGGCACCTGCAGGGCGAGCTGCAGGTGGCGGGGCATGGCGTCGATAAGGTTGACGGCGATGACGGTCTCGAGCGCCGTCGTTTCCTGCAGCGTGTGGAAGGTCTCGGCCTCCCGGTCGAACACGATGGCCACGCGCGCGCCGTGGTCCAGGAACTGTTTCTCCAGCTCGTAGGCGGTGTAGAGCGGGTTGTGTTCGACGGCGACGGCGCCGATGCGCAGGATCGCGGTGATGGCGATGACGTGCTGCGGGCAGTTCGGCAGTGCGATAACAACGCGGTCGCCGGGTGCCACGCCGAGTCGCTGCAGGGCGGCAGCGAGGCGGTTGACCTGCTCGTTGAGGGCTTGGTAGGTGAGTGTTTTGCCCATGAACCAGGTGGCGGTGCGGCCCGGGTGGGTGGTTGCGGCGGTATTGAACAGGCTGACGAGGGTGTCGCTGCCGACGATCGGGTTCGGGTCGGTCCATTCGGGGTAGTGCGTAAGCCAGGCTTTGGTTTCGTAGGCTCCCATAAACACTCCTTTTGTTAGCTAGTCGAAAGTAGGTGAGGGAAAGTATAACCTACGGTTTGGTAGGTTTTGCTAGTTTTCCACATCAGGTACGCTCGTGAGCCACTGGGGAAACACAAGGGGGGATTCCATTGACCACATTTTTCGACGCCACCACCGACCTCACACCGCCAACCGGCCTCGACCAAAGCAACCTGGTCGATCCCGTGAAAGCACCGCCAAAACAGGGCTGGCGCAAACTTGTCCACAGCGCCAGCCGCGGCCGCATCAACCCGGGGCGCTCCCGCGCCCAAGCCGAACGCGACGAACTCATCGACGCCATCCGCGCACCCCTGCGCGGCGACTACCGGATTGCCGTCATGTCGCTGAAAGGGGGCGTCGGCAAGACAACAACAACCATTGCTCTCGGTGGCGTCTTCGCCGAAACCCGTGGCGACCGCGTCATCGCCATCGACGCCAACCCGGACCTCGGCACGCTCGCGCAACGCGCCACCGCCAACTCACCCGCCACCATCCGCGACCTCCTGCTCGCACAGGACACCTCGCGGTACCCGCAGGTCCGGGCATTTACCAACCAGGCCAGCTCACGCCTCGAAGTTATCGGCTCCGAACGAGACCCGGCCGTCAGCGAAGCCTTCTCCGAACTCGACTACCGCAAAGCCATCGACATCCTGCAACACCACTACAACGTCATCCTCACCGACTGCGGCACCGGCCTCATGCACTCCGCCATGGCCGGCGTCCTCGACCTGGCCAACGCGCTCGTCCTGGTCACCTCGCCAGCCCTCGACGGCGCCCAGTCCGCCGCAGCTACCCTCGACTGGCTCAGCCTCCACGGCTACGACCAGCTCGCCTCCAATGCGGTCGTCGTCATTAGCGCGGGCGCGCCGGGCAAACCCACCATCGACATGGAGCGCCTTACCGAGCACTTCGCCGCCCGTACCCGCGCCGTCCACGCCATCCCATACGACCGCCACCTCGCCGAAGGTGCCGTCGTCGATATGGACCGCCTCGCACCCGACACCCTGCGCGCCTACCAGCAGCTCGCCGCGACCGTCGCAGCGGACTTTGGGTCGTGGCACCGCCACGCGGTGATGTAATACGCTGGCGGGCATGCGCGTCGCCATGATTTCAATGCACACCTCGCCCCTCGAGCAGCCCGGCATCGGGGATGCCGGGGGGATGAACGTGTACATCCTCAATATCGCCCAGCAGCTCGCGCGCCAGGGCATCGAAGTCGACGTGTTCACCCGCGCCACGCGCCCCAGCCAGCCACAAATCGCCGAGGTCGAGCCCGGCTTCCGGGTCATCCACATCGTCGCCGGCCCCTACGAAGGCCTGCCCAAAGAGGAACTGCCCACGCAGCTCGCCACGTTCGCCGGCGGCATCGTACAGTTCTGCCGAATTTACGACGCCCACTACGACATCATCCACGCCCACTACTGGCTCTCCGGCCAGGTCGGCTGGCTGCTTGCCGAACTTAGCGACGTCCCCCTCATCTACACCGGCCACACCTGGGCCGCCGTCAAAAACGCCTACGCGTCTGGCGCCGAAAGCTCCGAAAGCGAAGCCCGCCGCATCTGCGAACAACAACTCGTGGACAACGCCGACCGCCTCGTGGTCAACACCGAAGACGAAATCACCGAACTGTCCCGCCACTACGACGTCGACCCCGCCAAAATTGCCGTGGTCACCCCCGGCGCCGACACCGAGCTCTACACCCCCGGCACCAACCGCAACACCGAAATGTCACGCCGCCACCTCGGCATCCCCGTCCACGCCAAAGTGGTCGCCTTCGTCGGCCGCCTCCAAGAATTCAAAGGTCCGCAGGTGCTCATCCGGGCCATCGGCCAACTCGTTCGCGACGGCGTCGACTACCCCCTGCGCGTCCTTATCTGCGGCGGCGCCTCCGGTGGCGGAGTGAGCGTCGATACGTATCAGCGCCTCGCCGAGGAGGAGGGCGTGGGCCACATCGTGCGCTTCCTCGGGCCGCGGCCGCCCCAAGAACTCGTGAACGTCTACCAAGCCGCCGACATCGTCGCCGTGCCCAGCTACAACGAATCCTTCGGCCTCGTCGCCGTCGAAGCCCAAGCCACCGGCACTCCTGTCGTCGCGGCAGCCGTCGGCGGCCTGCCGATCGTCATCGCCGATGGCGAAACCGGCACCCTCGTCCCCAGCCACGACCCCGCCGACTGGGCCAACGTCATCGGCGCCCTCCTCCGCGACGACGACACCCGCATCGCCATGGGGCAAGCCGCCGTCGCCCAAGCCAGCAAGTTCAGCTGGCGCGAAAGCGCCCACGACCTCACCGGCATCTACCAGGACACCCTCGACCATTTCGACCGCGGCCTCTGCGACCGGAAAGCCATCGGGAGCTAATTGCATGTTTGGGGGAGCCCGGTTTGGGCTGCGGCCAAGAGATTTTAATAACGTTCTGGTCGAGGTACTGGAAGCGTGTGATGCTGGTGGTTATTCAAAATAGGCATCGGGTCGGGTGAAATGTATTCAGAGTATGTAGCACCAATTATGACGTAAATACTGGTGGGACTGTGCTACGATCAAATCGAAAAGGATCGGACCGTTAATCTTTCGTTAAGGAGCTACTGTGCGGTATCGAGTTTTGGTTGAGGGTCTTCTGCTTGTCTTCGCTTTTGGCGCTGTAGGGACGCCGGTGAGTGTTGTGCAGGCTCAAGAGGCTGGAGAGCAGGTCAATGAGTTATATGAAGGTGGTGAGGAACAACATTGGGTGGATGAGTCTGATGGAAATGAACCGTACGATGAGGGGTTGGACTGGTTCACTACCAATAAAACTCCTACATACGACAATAGGATCGGTGCCTTATATTTCTCTGACGGATTAAAATCGGAGCGAACATGTACAGCCAACTATATTGGAGATTATTACTGGCTGACGGCTCGGCACTGTGTTGAGGATGAATTGAATTCAATTGGATTTATCCAGCAGTCTGATGGTGAATTTGCCGGGATTGAGTTAATTGAAATGGCTCCCGACCCGGAGCACGATCTTGCGCTCATACGTGTGGGAACTGGAATTAATGCTAGAAAATTTGAGTTGAGTGCGAGGCCGCCACGAGTGGGTGACGGCGTTCGAGTAATTGGCTATTCGGGGCAGGTTGGGCAGCGCAATAATTTTTCGTCGGCAGCAGACTTTCGTGTGGGGGTAGTTGATTACCTGGTTCATACCACCAGGGGAGACGTTTACTCCGATCAAGTGCGTTTAGACCCAACCGGCGACGCCAATTTGTGTCACGGTGACTCTGGTGCAGCGGTTTTTGCCGGGAATGAGATAGTTGGGGTTGCTTCGACTACTGAAATCCAGAATGATAGCTCTGGGCGGAAGCAGTGCATTGGGTCTGGATCGGCTGCAAAAATCGACTCGAATTTGGGTTGGATACAAAAAACGGTACAAAATCAAAGCTTGACTCAAGCTCAGAAGCACCGAGCTTGGCGGGGCGGTGTTACGGCGAAATTTAATCGTAAGTCCCTTGGTGTCCATGAGCGTTCGAAGCTCCCAGGCAGTTCTTGTGGGGGATCGTCGTGCGGAAAGTAAAGAAGATGCAGCGAAGATTTCTAGTGTGTGGCATGACTGCGTTGGTTACAGTTGTGCCTGGGGTTACCCACGGTGTTGGTGCAGCGGTTTCGGTTGACCAAACTGTGGGAGCAACAGTGGCGTCGAGCAAAACAGACAACGTGTTCGATTTCGCTGATGCTATGTGGTATGTATTCAAGCATCGTGAGGAGTCTGAAGAGATGAGCGAGGCGATGCGCTGGGGGGTGACATCAGAAGAAGAAGCAGCGAAGTGTCGTGAGCTGAAGAAGTCTCCAGTCCAGCCTGCAATTGGTGGCCCAATTTGTCCATCTCAGGCATATACGTCGGCAGACGTGGCCCTAGCGAAGTATGCCTCCACGTTTGCCAAAGGGTCGCCTATTTTGGCCTTGCGGATAGCTCTAGCGGTCTTGGCCGTTCTTGGTGGGGCTGCCTATGCGGTAGGTCCACATTTATCGAATTGGGGTGTTCCAGTCCCCTGGCTGTGATGACGTAAAAACCAACAGACTTAAAGGTTTTCGTACAACACCTCACAAAGATAAAGATGATGCCTTAACCGATCGCCACCGCACCGCCCCGGACTACCGCCCGATCGCCTCCACCGCCGCGGCGGCACCCCACTTGCCGAGCTGCTGCGCGTGGTGATCGACCGCACCTGAGACGTCGGCGGCGAGGCGTTGCGCCTGCTCAACGGTGCGGACCTGGCCGGCGCGCTGGGCGGCAACTTCGGCGTCACGTTGGGCGGCGGTGACGGCCTCGTCGAAGCCCTGCTTGCCGGTCTTACGCGGTTTCAGTTCGGGGTTGTCCTGCATAATCTGGCCCATCAATGCCCCTTGCTCCTGGTTGAGCGGGGTGAAGTTGCCGTGGGGTGCGGTGGAATCGGGGAGTGTGAAGGCTTCGTTGACTTTGCCGTCGGGGACGTTGAAGGCGTCTTCGATGATGCGGTCAGCACGTTGGGCTTTGCCGAGGGGCCCTATGCCCATGGAGCTGACGCCGAGGACGGCGCCGTCGCGGGGGTCGTAGTTGATGCCGCCGGAGTCGCCGTGTTCGTAGCGCAGGCCCCAGGAGTAGATGCTGTTGCGGGAGCGGGCGAGCTGGTGGCCGCAGGTGCGGCCGGTGGTGGCGCCGTCTTTGCAGATGGGCTGGCCGAAGTTGGAGGTGTCGAAGTAGTTGTAGGGCAGGTTGCGGGTGTCCTGGATGTAGCGCAGTTCGCGGGGTGCGCCGTGGGCGTGGCCGTTGGCGTCGCGGGAAAACGACATGCGGGTGGCTGGGGTGTCGGGGGCGGCGGTGACGACGCCCCAATCCGGGGTGTTGACGGTGTCCCAGAAGAACTGTGAGGGGAGGTAGACGTCGGCGTAGTCGGTGGAGGGTTTGAGGTTGGTTGGGGTGCCGATGGGGCGGTAGCTGGCGTCGATAGGCACTTCGACGCGGTGGGTGCGCATGACGTCGGTGGGCTCGTTGTCGACACCCTCGGAGAGGTCGAAGCAGTGGCCGGCGGTGAGCATGACGAGCTGGCCGTTGAGGGTGCCGCTGAAGCCTTGGGAGCAGGACGCGGCGCTGGCGTGTTCGGGGATGGAAATTGTGTGATTGCCCACTCGCATTGTGGTCGGCGGCTGCTCTGGAAGGACGCGAAATGGCGCTCCAGGTGCGAGAAGGGCGGCAGTGAGCGCGGCGGCGACGGCGTTGGCGTAGATCATGAGACCCAACCTTAAAGAAAAATCATACGATTCGTGGCATGATTGGTGCCATGACGAATGGAAAGTTGATTCTTGTCCGTCACGGACAAAGTGAATGGAACAAGTCCAACCAGTTCACCGGCTGGGTCGATGTCAATCTGACCGAGCAGGGTGAGCAGGAAGCCGTCAACGCCGGTAAGTTGATGGCAGAAAAGGGCGTGCTGCCGGACATCGTGTTTACGTCGCTGCTGCGTCGTGCGATTCGCACCGCGAACATCGCGCTGAACGCTGCGGACCGTCACTGGATCCCAGTTGTGCGTAACTGGCGCCTCAACGAGCGTCACTACGGCAAGCTGCAGGGCCTGAACAAGGCAGAGATCCGTGAGGAGTACGGCGAGGAGCAGTTCATGAGCTGGCGCCGTTCCTACGACACTCCGCCACCAGAAATCGACGCTGACAACGAGTACTCCCAGACCGACGACGTGCGTTACGCGTTCCTCCCAGAGGTTCCTCGCACGGAGTGCCTGAAGGACGTTGTGGAGCGCTTCCTGCCGTACTACATCGACGTCATCCTGCCTGAGGTCCTCGACGGCAAGACGGTCATGCTGGCTGCGCACGGTAACTCGCTGCGCGCGCTGGTGAAGTACCTGGACAACATCTCCGACGATGACATCGCTGCCCTGAATATCCCGACCGGCATGCCGTTGGTCTACGAGATTGACAGCAAGGGCAAGGTGCTCAACCCAGGCGGCACGTACCTCGATCCGGAGGCGGCTGCGGCAGGTGCTGCTGCGGTTGCTAACCAGGGCCAGAAGTAAGTAGCTACATTGTCCCCGCTACTGGCGTTTTTAGGGGGCGTAGTTCTCGCAGCGCTTGCTGCACCGTTGGTGCGGCGGGCGCTGCGTTGGCGTTTACGCAACCGGGTTGATGGTGGTTCGGATTCCCGCAGGGCGGCCACGATTAGTGAGGTGCTGCAGCTGGCGGTGCAGGGCTCGCCGACGGGGATTGCGGTGATGAACCAGGAGGGCAAGGTGCTGCTCTCGAACGCGAGGGCGCACGATATGTCGCTGGTGTATGACCGCACGGTGCAGCCGGAGGTGTGGGAGACCGCCCAGCAGGTTTTTGAAGATCAGGAGACGCACGTCCTTGACCTTGACCTGCCGATTCGTGCGACGGGGTCCCGCATTCGGAACGTACGCGTGGTGGTCAAACCGCTGACGCTGACGGAGAACTCCTACGTGATTGCGTACAGCACGGACGAGTCGGAGAACGTGCGGATGGAGCATGCGCGCCGCGACTTCGTGGCGAACGTCTCGCACGAGCTGAAGACGCCGGTGGGCGGGATGGCGCTGCTCGCGGAGGCGCTGCTGCAGGACCCGGATGACCCGGAGATGGTGGACTACTTCGGCACGAAGGTGCTGAAGGAGGCCCACCGGATGGGCGACATGATCACGGACCTGATTTCGCTGTCGAAGCTACAGGGTGCGGAGGCGTTGCCGGAGATGGATCCGGTCAGCCTCGACGAGGTGATTGACGACGCCATCACCCGCAATCACGTCACCGCCGAGGGCCGCAACATCGACCTGATCCGTGGGGAACCCACCGGGATCACGGTGATGGGGGACCAGTCCCTGCTGACGTCCGCGGTGAGCAACCTGGTGTCGAACGCCATTAACTACTCGCCGGACGGCCAACCGGTGAGTATTACGCAGCAGGTGCGTATGTCCGGGAAGCAGAAGGTGGCGCTTGTGCGCGTTACTGACCGCGGGATCGGGATTGCGCTGGAGGATCAGAAGCGCGTGTTTGAGCGTTTTTACCGCGTCGATAAGGCGAGGTCTCGCTCGACTGGGGGAACTGGCTTGGGTTTGGCCATCGTGAAGCATGTGGCGCAAAACCACGGGGGTACTATCAGAGTGTGGTCGCGCCCGGGGACCGGGTCGACTTTCACGCTCGAGTTGCCGATGTAGCTTTTGCAGGAGGGTTTCCCTAACCGTGTCTACGAAGATCCTGATCGTTGAAGATGAAGAGTCCCTGGCGGATCCGCTTTCTTATCTGCTGGAAAAGGAGGGCTTTTCCACGGTGTGGGCGGCCGACGGCCCGGCGGCGCTCGAGGCGTTCGAGGCCAACGAGGTCGACCTTGTCCTGTTGGACCTGATGCTGCCGGGCATGAGCGGCACGGACGTGTGCCGGAAGCTGCGCGCGAGTTCGTCGGTGCCGATCATTATGGTCACGGCGCGCGATTCGGAGATCGATAAGGTGGTGGGCCTCGAGCTCGGCGCGGATGACTACGTGACCAAGCCGTACTCGACCCGTGAGCTCATCGCGCGCATCCGGGCGGTGCTGCGCCGCGATGGGGAATCGGCGGCGGAGGAAAAGGACGAGCCGAGCCGCGACGTACTCATCGGTGGCCGCGTCACCATGGACGTCGAGCGCCACAGCGTACTTGTCGACGGCCAACCAGTCCGCATGCCGCTCAAGGAGTTCGACCTGCTGGAGTACCTGATGCGCAACGCCGGCCGGGTGCTCACACGCTCCCAGCTCATCGACATGATCTGGGGCGCGGACTACGTCGGCGATACCAAGACCCTGGACGTGCACGTCAAACGGTTGCGTTCGAAGATTGAGGAGGAGCCGTCGAAGCCGAAGCAGCTGGTGACGGTGCGCGGCCTGGGCTACAAGTTCGAGGCCTGATCGCTAGCCGGGTGCGTGGTCTTCGCATCACGCGGGAGTTTCGCGCGGGCGGCGCAGTGCGCTGCGAGGACCTCGTAGGGCTTCTCACCAATGAGCTGTTGTAGCTCCTGCTTCATCGACTGCCACACGGGGGTGCCGCCGGTGTGGCAGGCGGGCGCGTCGGTGCACCACCAGTCGAAGTCTTCGCCGCCGCCACCCCACTGGCGACGGTCGTACTCGCCGATGGTGGTGCGCAGGATCTCCTGGCCGTCGGCGCGTTCCTCCCAGGAGTCCTCCCGGGAAAACGGCACTTGCCAGCACACTTCCGGCTTGGATCCGATGATGTTGCGGCCTTCCGCCATCGCCCACTGGTGCAGGGAGCAGCCCGGGCCGGTTTCGGCGCCGGTGCGGTTGGCGAAGATGCAAGCGCCATCCACCACGCGCGTCTTGATGTGTGGGCCGTCGTCCTCTTCCTCAGTGTCGTCCCACTCCAGCCAGGGCTCCAGGATGGTGGGGTCGGCGGCCGCGATGTAGGAATCGACGTCGCGGGGGCGCAGCTGCCAGTACTTCGCAGGCATCTCGGCGACCGCATTATAAAGGTCATCCCGGTCCGTTTCGTCGGAGAGGTACGCGCCGTGGATGCAGCAGCCGACAACGGAGAAGTCCTCATCAATCCCGTGGCATTGCGGTGTGCCAAACCGGCAGGACCAGGTGGATTCCACCCACGTCAGGTCGATGCTGAAGTAGTGCAGCGGGTCCTCCGGGTGCATGAACACGAACCATTCGCGGGGGAAGTCGGTGGGCACTTCGCGTCCCGCGAGGATCGAGCGGCCGGCGGGGGATTCGGCGGGGAATCCGAGAAAAACTGGTTGATTCACACCAACACACCGTAGACGCACTACGCTGAGGGTGTGCGATTAGGTGTATTAGACGTAGGCAGTAATACGGTGCATCTCGTGGGGGTAGATGCCCGCAGCGGTGGCCGCCCCACCCCGATGAGTGACTGGAAGCAGCCGCTCCGGCTCGTCGAACTCCTCGACGACGAGGGCAATATTGAGCCTCGGGGCGTCGACAAGCTTGTCGACGCCGTGGGGGAAGCCGCAGGCCTAAGCAGCAAGCTGAAGTGCGAGGAGTTCCTCGCCTTTGCGACGTCCGCCGTGCGCTCGGCAACGAACTCCGAGGAAGTGCTCAAGAAGGTTGAGAAGAAAACCGGCGTGCGCCTCGAAGTCCTCTCCGGTGAGGAGGAGGCGCGGCTGACGTTCCTCGCGGTGCGCCGCTGGTACGGGTGGTCCGCCGGGCGCATCACCAACCTGGACATCGGCGGCGGCTCCCTGGAGATGTCCACCGGCACCGAAGAAAGCCCCGACCTGGCCGTGTCCCTCGACCTGGGCGCCGGGCGGCTCACCCACGAGTGGTTCGAATCCGACCCGCCCGAGCGCAAAAAGATCAACCTTTTGCGCGACTACATCGACGCTGAACTCGCCGGGCCCGCCCGCGAGTTCCACGGGCTGGGGGAGGCGGGGCTGGCCGTCGGCACCTCGAAGACGTTCCGCTCCCTCGCCCGGCTAACCGGCGCTGCACCCTCCTCAGCTGGGCCTTTCGTGAAGCGAACCCTCACCGCGCCGGGCCTGCGCCAGCTCATCGCATTCATCTCCCGCATGACCGCAGCCGACCGTGCGGAGCTCGAAGGCATCAGCGCCGACCGCTCACACCAGATCGTTGCGGGTGCCCTAGTTGCAGAGGCTGCCATGCGAGCGCTTAAGCTTGATAAGTTAGAGATCTGTCCATGGGCGCTACGAGAAGGCGTGATCCTCCGTTGGATCGACCAAGGGCATGACTTAGGAGATGACGAAGGAGACAACGACTGATGTCTGAGGACAAGCAGCTGACGGTTGCGGAGCTCCTCGCCCGGGCCCAGAAAACCAACCCGGACGTGGGCAAGCGTCCCCGCCGACGCCGCAGCTTGGAGGAAGGCGGCGTCTCGGTCGCGGAGCTGACCGGCTCCTTCAAGGCTGTCGACGCCCGCCCGGCCGAAGCGAAGCACTCCAGCGCGCCACTCGACGCACCAGCCGAACCCGCACCGGCGAAGCCTGAGCCTGCTGCAGAGAAGCCTGCTGCCGAGAAACCTGCGGCTGCAAAGCCTGCGGCCGAGAAGCCGGTTGACCCGCCCGCGCCTGCGCCTGCCGCGCAGAAGGCCAGCCCTTCCGAGGACGAAACGACGCAGATCCGCGTCGTGGAGGACACCAACGAGCCAGTGCAGCGCACCAAGCCTGAGGTGGCTGAGAAGCCCGCCGAGGAAGACGCGCTCGACCTCTTCGACGATGAGCATGCTGAGGATGTGGACGTCGAAAAGGCTGAAGCCGCCGAGGTCGCCGAAATCGATGACGACGGCGCCGTCAACCCCATCATGCTGGTGCTCTTCGTGTTCATCGGCGTGGTCCTGGGCGTGCTCGGGTTCATGCTGTTCAGCTGGATCTGGGCGAACCTGGCAACCGCACTCGCGGCCATCCTGGGCGCAGCTGCTGTTGCGGGCGTCGTCTTCGGTGTGCGCGCGATGCACACCGGCCGTGACGGCCTGACCATGACGCTCGCGGGCGTCGCTGCCCTGGTCATGGCGTTCGGCCCGGCCCTGCTCTAAGGGCGTTTTCCACCACAGCGCCCCCGTGGCGCTAGTGTGTGGTGCATGGAAAAAATCGCAATCATTGGCGTTGGCAATATCGGCGAGGCCCTGCTGCAGGGGCTGATCGCCTCAAAGGTTGAACCGCACCACCTCATTGCCACCTGCCGCTCCGAAGAGCGCGTGAGTGCGCTCGCCGAGCGCTACGCCATCCAGGCCACGACGGACAACGTCGAGGCCGCCGCCGACGCCGACGTTGTCTTCCTGTGCGTCAAACCCAACCAGATCATTGACGTGATCGGGGAGATCGCGGAGACCGTCGCGAGCAACTCGGTGCCCACCGTGCTCGTCTCGATGGCAGCCGGCGTCGACATCGCCGACATGGAAGAGGCCATCTCGTCCGCGGGCACCCCCATCATGCGCGTGATGCCCAATACCCCGATGCTCGTGGGCAAGGGCGTGCTCGCCGTCTCCGCCGGCCGCTATGTGGAAGACGAGCAGCGGGAGGCCGTCGAAAAGCTCTTGACGTCCGCGGGCCGCGTCGTCGCCGTCCCCGAAAAGGCAATGCACGCCGTCACCGCGCTCTCGGGCTCGGGGCCCGCCTACTACTTCCTGCTCACCGAAGCACTTATCGACGCCGGCGTTGCCCTCGGACTGCCCCGGGACCTCGCCACGGAACTGGCCACCCAAACCTGCGCCGGCGCTGGGGCGTTACTGGACCAGCACCCCGACCCCGTTGGCCTGCGCGCCGCCGTCTCCTCACCGGGCGGCACCACCGTCGCCGCAATCCGGGAACTCGAGGAGTCCGGCCTACGCGCCGCGATCTACCGCGCCACCGACGCCTGCGCGACGCGCTCCGAAGCCTACTGAGCCGGTTGCGTTGATTGTGCCGGTTGTGCCACAGCAGTCACCGCTTTCACACCAGATACGGGGTGTTTCTTCAGGCACTTTGAAAAATTATCGGCACATGAGTCGCATTAGGCCCAGTGTTCACGATAAGGTTGTTTGAAGCACGTGCGTGTTTCGTCCTGCAGGAGGGGAAGCCTGCAGCGCGACCGTGCTGAAGGGTTTATGAATTAATGGCAAATGAAGATAAAGGCAAGTTCTTAACCGTCGCTGAAGTCGCCGAAATTATGCGCGTCTCCAAGATGACGGTCTACCGCTTGTTGCACTCGGGTGAGCTGCCGGCAGTACGCGTCGGCCGTTCCTTCCGCGTCAACGAAACGGCGGTCAGTGAGTACCTTGAATCCTCCGTGTACGACGTCGGATAAATAGCACTCACCTTGCCCGAACCTTTTTGAGTGCCAAACACCTTGGTTGTATGCTTACACCCATTGCGTGCACCCCGGGTGGATGCCGGCACGTCAAGAACGTACTACGAAGAAACGAGGAAGCCTTATGGGTTCAGTGATTAAGAAGCGCCGCAAGCGTATGTCCAAGAAGAAGCACCGCAAGATGCTTCGCCGCACGCGTGTTCAGCGTCGTAAGCTTGGCAAGTAAGCCTTTGCAGCGCCCGCACCACATGGTTGGAGCGGGCGTTTTTTCATGCGTGTGGCTCGCGCTCCATACCGGTGAGCGAGCGAATTAGCCTGGGGAAATGCGGTTGTGGGCGTGGCTAAAACCCAAATGGTAGTAACAGGATTGTAGTAATCCCCGTTTGGGCCCCTTTTCGAGGATTACTACATTCCTGTTACTACACTTTGCAGGTCAGGCGGGTGTTCGGGCGGGTGGAGTACCCCGAAATTGCGAAAAGTTCCTCGGATTTCTGTGATCGCGGGAACTTTCTTTGTGGACAGTCGTCGCGACCTGCAGAAACGTAACCGTTGGTCGACCGGAACCGGCCCAAACCGCAAAATGGTTCCCGGGCACGGGAACTTTTTGGTGTGGGTGGAGGTTGGGGCACGAAACACCTGAACGGTGTTCAATTGCGGTCTACACTGATGCGTACTTACAACACGTCCCCGCACTGAACGGAGCGCATTACCATGACCGACATCCTCGACATCGCACGCGAAAAAGCCCTTGAGCGGGGCGAAGGCCTGAACAAGGAAGAGCTCGTGCAGATCCTCACCATCGAGGACGAACACCTGCCGGAACTGCTCGATCTAGCCCATCAGGTTCGCATCAAGCACTGTGGCGTCGACGTTTCCCTGGAGGGCATCATCTCCCTGAAGACTGGCGGCTGCCCCGAGGACTGCCACTTCTGCTCCCAGTCCGGACTGTTCGAGTCCCCGGTTCGTGCCGTCACCCTGAATATCGACGAGCTCGTGGAGGCCGCGAAGCAGTCCGAGAAGATGGGCGCCTCCGAGTTCTGCATCGTCGCCGCCGTGAAGGGCCCGACGCAGGACCTGCTGGACCAGGTCGCGGCGGCAGTGACTGCTATTCGGGAGGAGGTGGACATCTCTATTTCTGCCTCGCTTGGCATTCTGACCCGTGAACAGGCGCACCAACTCGCGCAGATGGGCGTGTCCCGCTACAACCACAACTTCGAAACCGCCGAATCCTTCTTCCCGAACGTGGTCACCACCCACACCTGGCAGGAGCGCAAAGACACTCTCGAGCACGTGCTCGCTGAGGGGATGGAGACCTGCTGTGGCGGGATCATTGGTCTGGGGGAGACGATCGAGCAGCGTGCCGAATTCGCCACGCAGCTTGCCGAGATCCAGCCTCACGAGGTGCCGATGAACTTCCTCGACCCTCGCCCCGGCACCCCGTTCGCCGACCGGCCACTCGTCCCGCAGGGGGAGGCGCTTCGTGCCGTTGCGGCATTCCGCCTGGCCATGCCCACAACCCAGCTCCGTTTTGCCGGTGGCACGGAGCTCGCGCTTGGCGACGACGGCACCGAAGCCGGCCTGATGGGCGGCGCGAACGCCATCATCGGCGGTAATTACCTGACCACGTTTGGCCGTCCGATAGAGAAGGACCGCGACGCCGTGGACCGCGTCCTTGACGGGAGCTCCCGGCCGCGCATCAACCTGGGTATCTCGCCCGTCGGCCAGAAGGTGAACTCCGGCCACGGCATCCTCTACGACACGATCAAGTCACTCTGATGCGCATTCCAGACAACACCGATCTTGCCGACGCCATCCTCTCCGGCGACATCGCCTGGCCCCTCGACCCGGCCCGCCCCTACGACGCGCCACGCATCTGCCCGCTGTGCCAGCGGCGGATGGTGGTGAAGATTTCGCCGATGGCGTGGTCGGCGGCATGCTCCCGCCACGGATTGCTGCGTTCGGAGTGGCTTGAGCGGTGATGCCCGCACCAAAAAACTATCGACGACGCAGCGCCACCACGCCAGCCGCGACACCGGCAGCGAGCGCGCCGCCCGCCAGAGCGCCGAGGGCCGGGAGCATGTAGCGACGAAGGGATCGGTAGTCCTCGATGGTCCAGCCTTGGCCTGTCGCGTAGCGGCGCAGCGCACGGTCAGGGTTGATGGCGACGGGGTTGCCGACCATGGAGAGCATTGGCAGGTCGTTGATGCTGTCGGAGTAGGCGGTGCACTTTGCCAGGTCGAGCTTCTGGATGGCAGCCAGTGCGGCGACGGCGTGTTGCTTGCCGGGGCCGTGGAGGATGTCGCCGACGAGGCGGCCGGTGAACTTGCCGTTTTCCTCTTCGGCGACGGTGCCGAGGGCACCGGTGAAGCCGAGGCGTTCCGCGAGCGCCTGGCCGATTTGGACCGGGGTGGCGGAGACCAGCCAGACTTGCTGGCCTTGGGCGATGTGGCGGGACGCGGCGTCGATAGTTGATTGGTAGGTCTTGTCGAGCATTTGGCGGTCGACGATTTCGGCGCAGAGCTCTTTGAGCTGCTCGACGTTCTTGCCTTTGACTACTTGGAGGGCCTGCTCGCGGCCTTTGGCGATGTCTTTGGCGCTTTCGGAGCCGGAGACGCGGTAGCGGATTTGCTTGGTCAGGGCGGGCAGGAGCTCGCGAAGGGTGATGAAGCGCTGCTTGGCCAAGCCTTTGGCCAGCAGGATGAGCGAGGAGCCCTGGATGAGGGTGTTGTCGATGTCGAAGAACGCGGCCGCCTCGGTGTCTTGGGGGACGTCGGGGTCGGGCTGGGTGATTTTCTCCCGGCCGGCGGTTTTGAAGGCGCCGCCGACGGAGTCGACGCCGGTGGCGAATTCTTCGATGCTGATGCCGAAGGTTTCTTCGATGGCGGCGGCTGCGGCGGCGTTACCAGCGGTGCGCTGGGATTCGGCGTCGAGAGGTGGGAGGGCAACTTCTTCGAGGAAGCGGCGAAGGTTGCCTTGGGTGAGTGACCATTGGGCCAGGAGTTCTTTGTGGTCGGACATTGCCAGCGAGCCTTTCACCGTGTGGCAGACGTGATAGTTTGTATCGTAAACAAGATTGGCGGAGAGATGAAACAGGTTGAACTGATGGTGCGCGCGACCTGCGGGTCGTGCGAGCGGGTGGCTGCGCAGATCGCCCCGGTGGTCGAGCAGTGCGGCGCGCAGCTCACGCTTGTAGATGTCGACGCCTCTCCGTCGCTCAACGCCGAGTTCGGGGATCGTGTCCCGGTTGTAGTGATTGATGGGGACGAGTTCGCGTGTTGGGAAGTGGATAACGCGGACCTGGCCGAGGCGCTGTCAGAGTGACGCGCTATCCTTTGGTTTGATTCACGGCTGACTGGAGGGATTGAGTGAGTGTTCTCGTTGTAGGGATGTCGCACCGCTCGGCGCCCGTTGCGTTGTTGGAACGCTTGAGTATGGATGATGCGGTGCAGCATTCGGCGGCGTCGGCGCTGGTGGAGCGCCCGTCGTTGTCTGAGGCGATGATCATTTCGACGTGTAACCGGCTGGAGGTGTACACGGTTGCCAACGCGTTCCATGCGGGTGTGCAGGATGTGTTGGCGGTGCTGGCCGAGGTCTCCGGGGTGAGCGAGGCGGAGCTGCGCGGCTACTTGTACGTTCGGTATTCGGACGCGGCTGCGGAGCATTTATTGACGGTCACCTCCGGCCTGGATTCCATGGTGGTGGGGGAGCAGCAGATCATTGGGCAGGTGCGTACTGCTTATACGAATGCGGCTGAGCAGGGCACGGTGGGGCCGGCGTTGCATTCGTTGGCGCAGACGGCGTTGCATACGGGCAAGCGTGTGCATACGGAGACCGCGATTGATGAAGCGGGTGGCTCGATGGTGACCTTCGCGTTGGATACGGCGATGGAGACGCTGGGGGTCGAGACGCTGGAGGGCCAGACTGCGCTGGTGTTGGGGGCTGGTGCGATGAGCTCGTTGGCGGCGACGCATTTGGGCAAGAGGGGCGTCGATAAGTTGATTATTGCGAACCGCACTCGCTCGCGTGCGGAGCGGTTGGCGGAGCACGCCCGGGAGGCCGGGGTGGCTGCGGAGGTCGTGGACTTTAATGCGCGCGCGGGGGCGTTGGGGCGTGTGGATATTACGGTGTCGGCGACGGCGTCGGATGGGTTCACCATTTCGGGCGAGGATATCTCGGGGCCGACGATGCTGATTGATTTGTCGCTGCCGCGTGATATTGACAATTCGGTGCTGGAACACGAAGGCGTGCACTTGATCAACATCGAGTACCTGCACGAGCAGCTGCACAACGCGGACTCGGAGGACTCGAAGGCGCTGCAGGCCGCGGAGGCGATCGTGGCCGAGGAGGTGCAGGCGTTTAGCTCCGAGCAGCGGGTGCGCGAGGTGGCGCCGGCGGTGGCGCAGCTGCGCCGGATTGGCGCGGAGATCTCGGAGGAGGAGCTGGCGCGGCTGCGCAAGCGTCTTCCTGACCTGGGCGAAGAGGACTTCCAGCAGGTCGCGCGGTCGGTGAAGCGTGTGGTGGATAAGCTGCTGCATAAGCCGACGGTGAAGATTAAGGAGCTGGCGGCGAGCTCGGACTCGATTAGCCTGGAGACCGCCGTTGAGGAACTGTTTGGGGTGCGCCCCGTGTCGGCCGCTACTGATATGGACCGGTTGCCGAGTCCCGACGAATTGAAGTTGAAGGAGTCGTAATTTACATGCTGAAAATTGGTACGCGGGGTTCGCACTTGGCCACGACGCAGGCGGGTCACATGCGTGATGCCCTGATCGCGCACGGTTACCCGTCTGAGCTGCACATTGTGAAAACTGCCGGGGATGTTTCCCACGCGCCGGTGGAACGCATCGGCGTCGGCGTGTTTACGTCTGCGCTTCGCGACGCCCTCTTCGACGGCGAGGTGGACGTCGCCGTGCACTCCTTCAAGGACTTGCCGACGGCCCCAGAGCCCCGCACCTACCTGATCGTTCCGGAGCGCGAAGACCACCGCGAGGCACTCATCGCCCGCGACGGCCTGACGCTGGACACGCTGCCGAAGGGCGCGAAGGTGGGCACCTCGGCGCCGCGCCGTGTTTCCCAGCTGCGCGCGCTGCGCCCTGACCTTGAGATCCTCCCGCTGCGAGGCAACATTGAGACGCGCATGGGCCGGGTGGAAAGCGGCGAGATGGACGCGATTGTCCTGGCGTACGCGGGCTTGGTCCGTGGTGGGTTCGCGGACCGCGCCACCCAAGTCTTCGACGCCAACGTGTTCATGCCCGCCCCGGCGCAGGGTGCGCTGGCGGTGGAGTGCCGCGTCGACGACACCGCGCTGCGCGAGGGCCTGGACAAGCTGTTGGACGCGGATTCTTTTGCGTGCGCGGCGGCGGAGCGTCAGGTGCTGGCGACTTTGGAGGCAGGCTGCACGGCCCCGGTTGCGGCGCACGCGACCATCGCTGACGGCACCATTACCTTGCGGGCGGGGGTGTTCGCCCTGGATGGCTCCAAGCAGCTGATTGAGGAGGCTTCTGGTAAGGACGCCCGTGAGCTGGGAACACAGCTTGCACAGACGCTGATTGGGCGCGGGGCGGCAGAAATTATGCAGTAAGTTTTCAGACTGGTTTTGAAACAGGTTTTGAAACACGGCGTATGCAAATTAAGGTGTAACTACCATACGTCCAATCGTCTCGGTGTATAGGGGTCCCTTTGGGACTCGCTGTACGCCGGGACACTTCTTTACGCCTTATACAAGACCAGAAAAGACCATTTTGATGACACTGCCCTCAATCACGCCCCAGCCGGGGAAGGTGATCTTCGTCGGTGCCGGACCTGGCAATCCCGATTTGCTGACGATTCGCGCTCGCCAGGTGATGGAACGCAATTCTATCGCGTTGGTGGAACCGGATGTTCTTGAGGGTGTCCGAAATGTTCTTGCCGCAGCGTGCGCGGTGCCGCAGGAGAAGATCGACGCCGCGGAGGCCCAATATGAGGCGATGTGTGCGGAGGCGAAGGCGTCGGGGGCGCGGCGCCGCCCGCCGAAGCCTGCGGACCCGACCGCGGCTGAGGTTGAAGAGGTGCCGCTTGGCACGGACGATATTGTTGCGCGGTTGCGCTCGGCGCTGCAGGCGGCGGCCGAGGTGATCTGCAAGGGGGATGACGGTGACGGGGATGTGATCCGTCTGGTCAGCGGGAACCCGCTGACGCGCGATGCGGTGCGGGAGGAGATCGCCGCCGTGGCGGCCGCCGGCCTGGAGTTCCAGATTGTGCCGGGGATGTCGCTGCCGTCGACGGTGCCGTCCTTTGCGGGTATCGCGCTTGGTTCAACGTATACGGAAGCAGATCTGGCGAACGGGCCGGTGGACTGGGACCAGTTGTCGCAGGCGCCGCAGCCGTTGGTGTTGCAGGCGGTGCGCGAGCAGCTGCCGGAGATGGCGTCGCAGTTGATGCAGCGCGGGTTCCCGGGCGAGCTGGCGTGCAGCGTCACGGCCAACGGGACGACGCGGCTGCAGCGCACGGTCGATGCGACCCTGGAGACCCTGGCAACCACGGACTCGGTGACGGCGGATCTGCCTGGTTCTTTGGTGGTGACGCTCGGTACTGTGAATGATGATCGATCGAAGTTTTCGTGGTGGGAAAACCGTCCTTTGTACGGGTGGCGAGTGCTGGTGCCGCGTGCGAAGGAGCAGGCGGAGGCGATGAGCAGCCGCCTGGCGTCGTACGGGGCGATCCCGCAGTCGGTGCCGACGATTTCTCTGGAGCCGCCGCGCAACCCGGCGCAGATGGACCGCGCGATTAAAGGGATCGTGGAGGGTCGCTACCAGTGGGTGGTGTTCACCTCGACGAACGCGGTGCACGCGGTGTGGAAGAAGTTCGAGCAGCTTGGCTTGGACGCCCGCGCGTTCGCGGGTGTGCACCTGGCGGCGGTCGGCCGCAAGACGGCGGAGGCGCTGCGCGCGTTAGGGATGAGCCCGGAGCTGCTGCCGCACCGCACGAAACAGAATGCTGCTGGCCTGGTGGAGGTGTTCCCAGAGTACGTTGAGGACATCGACCCGGTCTCGCGGGTGCTGCTGCCGCGGGCGGACATCGGAACGAACGTGCTGGTGGATGGCCTGATTGAGAAGGGCTGGGACGTCGAGGACGTCGTGGCCTACCGCACGGTGCGCGCCGCCCCGCCGGCTCCTGAAGTACGCGACATGATCAAGACCGGCGGGTTTGACGCAGTCTGCTTCACGTCCGGCTCGACAGTGCGCAACCTGGTTGGCATCGCGGGTAAGCCGCACCAGCGCACGATCATCGCGTGCATCGGCCCGATGGCCGCTGAGGCTGCGCGCGAGCAGGGGCTGCGTGTCGACGTCGTACCAGAGGTCGCGGACGTACCGTCCCTGGTGGACGCGCTTGCCGAGCACGTCGCTGCCCTGCGGGCAGCTGGGGAGCTGCCGCCGCCACGGAAGAAGCGGAGGGCGCGTCGGAAACCGGCGTTATGATGTAGCACATGACTACATATCATCTTCCACGCCGTCCACGTCGCCTCCGCCAGAATCCTGCGATTCGGCAGCTCACTGCGGAGACGCGACTGGCTCCGGCCGATTTTATTTTGCCGTTGTTCGTGGCTGATGGCATCACCGAACGCCGAGAGATTGCCTCCATGCCGGGGGTGTACCAGCACACCACGGACACCCTGAAGGCGATCTGCCACGAGGCACTCGAGGAGGGGATCCGCTGTGTGGACCTCTTCGGAGTGCCGCTCGATGAGGATAAGGACGCCACGGGTTCCGTCGCGTGGGACCCGGAGGGCATCCTGAACCGGAACGTGCGCGCACTGCGCGAGGAGTTCGGCGAGGATCTGCTGATTATGGCCGACACCTGCCTGGATGAGTTCACGGACCACGGGCACTGTGGTGTAGTGGGCGTCGATAAGTATGGCAACCAGGTGGTGGATAACGATGCCACCTTGGACCTCTACCGCGATATGGCGCTGTCGCAGGCTGCCGCGGGCGCGCACATCGTGAGCCCGTCGGGGATGATGGACGGGCAGATCGGTGTGATCCGCGAGGCACTCGACGCCGAGGGCTACCAGGACGTGGCCATCATGGCGTACTCGGCGAAGTACGCGTCGAAGTTCTTCGGGCCGTTCCGCGACGCGGTCGGCTCCTCCCTGAAGGGCGACCGCCGCACGTACCAGCAGGACCCGGCGAACGTGCGCGAGTCCCTGCTCGAGACCGAGCTCGATATTGAGGAAGGCGCGGACTTCGTCATGGTCAAGCCTGCGCTGCCGTACCTGGATGTGCTCAGCCGCGTTGCAGACATGTCGCCGGTGCCGGTGGCGGCGTACCAGGTTTCGGGCGAATACGCGATGATGGTCGCCGCTGGTCAAAACGGTTGGATCGATTTCGAGGCGACCATGATGGAGTCGCTGACCTCTATCAAGCGTGCTGGCGCGGACCAGATTTTGACGTACTACGCAATCGAGGGCGCGCGTGCGCTGAAGGAGCTTCATGGCTAACACACCTCCCGCGGCGCAGGCCCCGGCCCTGCCACCGAGACACCGGAAGGACGAGCCGACGCAGCAACAGCCCGAGGCGGTGCGCTATCTCCTCGGCGCGTGGGCAGTGATGATCCTCGGTGAGCTCCTGCACCAGATCCTCGCCGTGGTGGTGACGGTGCTCGACCCGGCTGCGCTGCGCGAGGCGGCGAACCAGGCCGCGAAGAACCAGTCGGAGGCGATCCCGGAGAACATGATGCAGGCGAGCATGTATGCCACGGTTGTGCTGATGGCGCTGCTGCAGCTGGGCATCATCGTGGTGTTTGTCCTGGCGCTGCGCTCGGTGCAGCGCCGCGGGAAATGGATGCTCAACGCCACGCGGGTGCTGCAGGTCTTCTCGGTCTTCTTCGCGGTGCGCGTGCTCACGCTCTTCTTGATGACGCCCGCTGCGACTAAAGTGCCGGTTGCGCTGTTCGCCGTCGACGGTGCGGTGCAGATCGTGGTCGGTGTGGCGGGAGCATTGGGGCTGTTCTATGCTTCCCGGAAGGAATCGCAGGACTACCTGCGTTCGGCTGAGCAGTAGCAGCAGTAGGGAAGAAGTGGAGTAACGGCGCATGGCTGATAATGTGACGCGCTCAATTGACGACGCCCGCCTGGCGGCCAAGGACGCCGGGTTCGACCCGGACTCGCGCCACTCCGAGGACAGCAACGGCAACCCGTTGCGCCCCCACGCTTCCTACGCGTTCGAGCTCGAGGGCCTGGAGGACGGCGCGCAGCTGCGCGACATCGAGGAGGCCCTCGAGGAGCTGCCGGGCGTGCAAGCGCGCCTGGTGTACCCGACGAAGATGGCGTGGGTGACCGCGCCGGACACCACGGCACCGCACACGATCGCCGAGGTGATGCAGCGCTTCGGGGTGGAGGTGCAGCTGACGGATTCGACGCTGCGCCGCCGCGCCCAAGGCCACTCGGTGGTGGATCACACGCTGCCGCGGCGCGGCACGCGCGGCATGTCCGGCCGGATGCGCCGGATGAAGGAACACGAGCAGCGCTCCCTGCGCACGGCGCGCGCGAGCGGGTTCGTGCGCACCGCCCGACGGCGCCGCGGCATGATGCGTGGCCAGGACGTACTGTTTACCGCCCGCGACTTGGTCACGCCGCTTCGCATGTGGATCGCTATTGTGCTGAGCATCCCGGTGATCCTGATGGCGTACGTGCCGCAGTTCCAGTTCCCGGGCTGGCAGTGGTGCTCGCTGGCGTTGTCCACCCCGGTCGCACTGTGGTGCGCGTTCCCGTTCCACCGCGCGATGCTCGGTGGCGTGCGCCGCGGGATTTCCGCGCTGGACGGCGCGAGCTCGATCGCGATTTTGGCCGCTTGGCTGTGGTCACTGGTCGCGGTGGTGCTGACGTCCGCCGGGCAGATCGGCTGGACCACCAGTAGTGGCTGGGTGCCGCACCAGATGGGCCACGACGTTGAGATCTTCTTCGAGGTCTCCTGCGCCGTGACCACGTTGTTGCTGGTGGGACGCTACTTCACCATGCGCGCTCGCCCCCGCCTCATGGAGGATTTGCAGGCCCGCAACCCTGATCCGGACGCGGTGTACAAGGTGGTGCGTCGTTCGCGGGCGGGCAACGTGACGGAGGAAGACTTCCCGGCAGTCGAGCTGAACAAAGGGGATGACGTCTACGTCCACGCGGGCGAGATCATCCCTGCCGACGGCGAGGTGGTCGGCGGCTCTGGCGTGTTGAACCCCCAGATTATCGACGCCCGCGAGCCTTCCGAGGTGAAAGTCGGCTCAACGGTGCGCGCCGGGTCGGTGCTGCGCAGCGGCAAGATCAAGATGCGCGTGGAACGCGTCGGACACACCACCCGCCTGGGCGCGGTGGAGCGCTGGGTGGACGCGGTGCTGCGCCACCAGAACGAGGCCACGTTGATGTCCACGCGCGCGGCGGGCCTGCTCATCCCGGCGGCCTATGCGCTGGCCATCTTGGATTTTGGGCTGTGGGTGCTGCTGACCGGCAACTACAATGCTGGCTTTTCCACGGCGTTGGCCATCCTGGTGGTGGTGGCGCCGGTGGCGCTGGCGATTTCGCCGTCGCTGGCGATCCGCCTCGGCATTGAGTCTGCGGTGCGAAACGGCATCCTGATCCGCGACGGCGAAACCTTCCGCGCGCTGGAGTCGACGGACACGGCTGTGTTCAACCGCGTGGGCACCCTGGTCAAGCCGCAGATGACGGTGGAGACCGTCACCGCCGAGCGCGGCGAAAGCCCGGAGATGGTGATGCGCGTGGCGGGTGCGCTGTCGGTGGAGTCCAACCACCCGTCGGCACGCGCGATGGTGAAGGCGGCGCGTGAGGCGCGCGATGGGCGCACGAAGAGCGCCGATGTGCCGTCGTGGATCGAGATGAGCAACGAGGAAATCACGCCCGGCGGCGAGTTCCGCGGCCGCCTCACCTTGACCTACGGCGACGAGGACGAGGACCGCACCGAGTCCTTCGACGCCTGCCTGTGGCGCCCCACGAACCTGTCCCAGCTGCACGGCCGCCTCGCGATGGCCGCGACCGCCGGAGGCACCCCTGTAGTGGTGCGTTGGCGCGGCAAGGACCGCGGCGTGATCACCCTCTACGACCCCGCGAAGGACGACGCCCACGAGGCCATCAACCGCCTGGAACAGATGGGCGTAGAGACGGTGATGCTCACCCGCGATACCTACCCGGTTGCCCGCCGCTTTGCCGGCTTTTTGGGTATGTCCAACGTGCTCGCCGGCATTACCGCGCCGGATAAGCCGGGGGCGGTTCGCGCCATCCACACGAAGGGCGCCACGGTTGCCATGATCGGCGACGCCACCGCGCTTCCCACTATCAAGGTGGCGGACGTCGGCCTGCTCTACGCCACCGACGACATTATCGACGCCCAGTCCTCCACCATCGCCCGCGCCTGCAACGCCGTGCTGATCCGCGACGACGTCTCCGCCGTCCCGCAGCTCATCGCGCACGCGCGCCGCGTGTGCCACATCATCGACTACAACATGATCTTCGCCTGGGCGTACAACTCCACCGCGATCGTGCTTGCCGCGATCGGCGTGCTGCCCCCGGTGGGGGCCACGCTGCTCATGCTCGGCAGCTCGCTCGTGATTGAGGCGCACTCCTCGCGGGCAAATCATTTTCCCACCTAAACCGCAACGGCGGTAGGGTGGGAGACTATGACCAGACGCGACCTTTCTTCTGCCCCGTTCATTGAGGCCGCCAACGGCCGCACGCCCTCACGCACCCCGGTGTGGTTTATGCGCCAGGCCGGGCGCTCGCTGCCGGAATACCGCAAGGCCCGCGAGGGCATCTCCATGTTGGACTCCTGCTTCATGCCGGAGCTCCTCGCGGAGATCACGATGCAGCCGGTGCGCCGCCACGACATGGATGCGGCGATCCTCTTTTCCGATATCGTTGTGCCGCTGAAGGCAGCGGGTATCGGCGTTGAAATCGTGCCAGGCCGCGGCCCAGTGATGGAGAAGGCGATTAGGACGCGAGAGGACGTCGATAATTTGCCGGTGCTGGACCACAACGTTGAGGAAGTGGCCAAGGGCATCGAGATCATTCTTGACGAGCTCACCGACACCCAGGCCCTGATCGGCTTTGTCGGCGCGCCGTTTACGCTGGCCAGCTACCTCATCGAGGGCGGGCCGAGCAAGAACCACGAGAAGACGAAGGCCATGATGCACGGCGACCCAGATACGTGGCACGCCCTGATGCGCCGCCTCGTGCCGACCATCAGCGCGTTCCTGCGCACGCAGGTCGACGCCGGCATCGACGCCATGCAGCTCTTCGACTCCTGGGCGGGCTTCCTCACAGAGGCCGACTACCGCGAGCACGTCCTGCCGTACTCCGCCGAGATCCTGAAGGAGGTCGAGGGCGTGATCCCGCGCATCCACTTCGGTGTGGCCACGGGTGAGCTGCTCGGCGCGATGTCCGAGGCCGGTTCTGAGGTGATGGGCGTCGATTGGCGCGTGCCGCTCGACGTCGCCGCGAAGCGCTTTGCGTCCCCGCGTGTGCTGCAGGGCAACCTTGACCCGGCGATGCTCTTCGCCGGCCCCGCCGTGGTGCAGGAAGAAGTGCGCCGCATCAAGGCCGAGGCCGCCCGAGCTATCGACGCCGGCACCGCCACCGGCCACATCTTCAACCTCGGGCACGGCGTCTTGCCGACCACCGATGCAGGCGCCATCACCGACGCCGTCGCAATGATCCACGAAGCATAACGAAGGAGATCCCCATTGAATATCGCCATTGTCGGTGCAGGGCTTGCCGGGCTGACCGCAGCGTTTGAGCTGCGCAACTCCGGCCACACCGTCGACGTCTACGAAGGCAACGACCGCATCGGCGGCAAGCTGTACACCGTTGCGTTCGACGGCGGCCCCACCGATATGGGAGCAGAAGCCTTCATTGCGCGCCGCCCGGAAGCAAAGCAGCTCGTCGAAGAGCTGGGCCTGCAAGACTCGCTGGTCTCCCCATCGGGGATGCGCTCCCTGCTGTACGTCGACGGCGAAACCCGCGCTATGCCGGCAGGCGGCATGATGGGTATCCCATCTACCTCCGAGCCGGTCGCGCACCTGGTCAGCGAGGAAACCGCGCGGCGCATCGACACCGAGGCGGAGCGCGAGGGCTTCGAGTGGACCATCGGCGGCGACATGAGCGTCGGCGCCCTGGTCCGCGAGCGCTACGGCGACGACGTCGTGGACAACATCGTCTCCTCCCTGCTTGGCGGAGTGTACTCCTGCACCGCCGATGACCTGGGCGTTCGCGCCACCGTGCCGCAGCTCGCCGCCGAGTTCGACCGCCTGGCCGCCGACGGCCCGGTGCACCTGTCCACCGCGGTCGCCAACCTGGAGGCCGCCCGGAAGAAGGCTGTCGCCGCGGCTGGGTCTTCAGGTGCCTCGAAGCCCTCGAAGCCGGTGCCGATTTTCGCCACGTTCCGCGAGGGCTACCAGGAACTCTACGAGGCGCTTGCGGAGCAGTCCGGCGCGAATATCTACGTCGACGCCTTCATCCCGTCCATCAGCCGCGAAGGCGAGGGGTTCCGTCTCAAGGGGGGCGAGGACACCGTCTACGACCGCGTGCTGTTGGCCACCCCGGCGCCGACGACCGCGCTGCTGCTTCGCGACATCGCCCCCGAGGCCTCCGAAGTGCTTCGCTCCGTCGAGTTGGCGAACTCCGCCGTGGTGGGCCTGCGCTTCGCCACCGACGAGGGCCTGCCGGAGAACTCCGGCGTGCTGGTCAGCACCGATGCGAAGGACGTGCACGCCAAGGCGTTCACGCTTTCGTCGCGTAAGTGGCCGCACCTCGCCGAGCGCGGCGGTGCCCTTGTACGCGCCAGCTTCGGCCGTTACGGCGACAACGTCGCCCTGACCGCCAGCGAGGATGACCTCGTGGACTGGGCCCTCGACGACCTGCAGACCATCACCGGCTTCGACGGCCGCGCCGCCGGCGTCGAGGAGATCTTCGTTCAGCGCTGGCTCGGTGGCCTTCCGCGTTACGACGCCACCCACCTGGCCACCGTGGCCAAGGTCCAGGACGCACTCGCCGACGTCGACGGTGTCGGCGTGACCGGCGCCTGGGTCGCCGGGGTTGGGGTCCCGGCCGTGATCGGCAACGCGCGTAAGGCGGCGCAGGATCTCCTCTAGACGAGCACTTTGCCCTTCTGCTCCGGCAGGACGAACGCAGCCGCGGCTGCCACGGTGAACGCCACCGCGAAGACCACGAATACGCTGGCGTGGCCGCCGAAGGCCAGGACTGGCGGGACGATCAGCGGCGCCAGGATCGAACCGACGCGCCCGAAGGCCGCAGCGGCGCCCGTGCCGGTCGCGCGGATCTGGGTGGGGTAGAGCTCAGGACCGATGGCGTAGAGGGCACCCCACGCGCCCAGGTTGAACAGGGAGAGCAGGCAGCCTGCGGCGATGATCTGCCAGGGCGCGGTGGCGAACCCGTAGAGCCCAGCCGACACCGCCGACCCGGCCAGGAAGACGGCGAGGGTGGTGCGGCGCCCCCAGACCTCAATGAGCCAGCCGGCCAGGGCGTACCCGGGCAGCTGGGCCAGCGTGATGATCAGCGTGAAGCTGAAGGAGCGCACGAGGCTGAAGCCTTGGTCCACAAGCAGGGAAGGGATCCAGGTGAACGCGCCGTAGTAGGCGAGGGAAACGCAGAACCAGACGGTCCAGAAGGCGGCGGTGCGGGCGCGCAGTTCGGGGCCCCAGATGTGATGGCCGGAACTTGCTTCGGGATCGGCGGTGGTGGCGATGGGGGCGTCGATAAGTAGTTCGGGTGGGACTTGCTCCTCGAAGCTGCGGACCACTGCCTCTGCTTCCTCGTCGCGGCCGCGCGCCTCCAGGAAGCGGACCGATTCGGGCAGCTGCATGCGCACATACAGCGCGTAGAGCGCAGGCACGGCGCCGAGCGCAAGCCCCCAACGCCAGCCGTTTTCGCCCTCGGCGACGACGAACGTGCCGATGACCGCCGCCAGAATCCAGCCCGCCGCCCAAAACGCCTCGAGCCAGACCACCATCCGCCCGCGCACCTTCAGCGGCGCGAACTCGCTGACCAGCGTGGACGCGACGGGCAACTCCGCGCCGAGGCCCAGGCCGGTGAGGAACCGGAAGACGAGCAGGACAGCGACCGACCCGGCGAGCGCCGAAGCGCCCGTGGCCACGCCGTAGATCAGGAGCGTGAGGGCGAAGACCTGGCGGCGCCCCAGCTTGTCCGCGAGCAGCCCGCCGAGGGAGGCGCCGACCGCCATCCCGATGAACCCCACGGACGCGATCCAGCTCGTGGTGGTTTTCTCAAGGTCCCAGTGCACGGCCAGCGCCGCGATGACGAAGGAGACCAGCCCGACATCCATCGCGTCGAGCGCCCACCCCACCCCCGATCCGACGAGGAGCTTCTTGTGTTTCGGGGTAACCGGCAGCCTATCGAGGCGCTGCGTGCGGGTCAGTGCTGTTTTCATGGGCAAAACCTTAGAACAATTCTGGCTTTTATTTGGGAAAATTACGAAAGTTTCCTGCTAATCTGCCGGTATGAAGAAGCAGCTCGGACTC
>NZ_JBSZCG010000148.1:0-4518 GCF_054166365.1 Corynebacterium sp. UMB8791
GTGCAGGTCGTAGGACTTAGAGTTCTCAACCGTCGTCACAGAGGAATCACCAACGGTAAGTTCTGCCTCGTTGATGACAACTACCTTGTAGTCACCCGGCTTCTTTGGCGTACCAGAGATAACTCCAGTCTCCGGGTTAATCTCCATCCCCTCAGGGAGACCCTCTGCTCGGAAATTCTTGTAGGTCACACCGTCTGCCGGTTCCGGTGCAACCGATACCGCTTCTTCACCCTGCTTGTACTCTTCCCCAACGGATCCGATTGGCAGGGACTTATTGACCGCAGCAGTGAAGGCATCCGAAGCGAGCGGAGTGCGGTTACCGGTGCCGTCCTCCGCCCACAGGGTAGCGGTGTACGTGGTGGTTTCCGCAAGATCCTCCGGAACGGTGAAGTCAGCAGACGGCAGCGAGTAGTTATCTACCGGCAGATCCTTGTGCTCAGCAACAACATTGCCCGCAGGGTCAGTCCAGATAATGTCGTACTTCAAGTTGTCATGCGTGAGAATGCCGGTTGCCTTAGTGACTGCGGTGTCACCTGCTGCAGCCGTATTCAGCTGCGAATCATAGTTGACCACATCGAATTCCAGCGGCGCCGGGCTCAGAATGATGTTCATGCCACGTTGGTAGTCCTGCAGCCTATCCTCAGACTTACCAACAGCAACATTCTTACCGCCGGACCAAGTTGCCGGATCAATACCATTCATCCAACGCTGGAACTGCCAACCAGATTGCACGCCAATGTTGTTTGGCAGATCCACCGGACCGACGTACATCCAGTCCATGTTGATGTGCTTGGATTTGGAGTTGGCGTTGACCCAGGAACCCTCAGACCAGGATTTTGCGAGTTGGTGGAATTTATCATCAGGAACAGTACCCTGACGATCACGAGCATTACCGTAGATACCCTTGAAGTAGAGCTTGTACTCGCCCTTTTCATTAGTCTTGGTGGTTACAGTCTCTGCAATCCACTCTGGGTGCTCTCCCTGGATCTGCTCGCTGATCCACTCCTGCATCTTCGTCTCATCCGCAATCGTCCAGTCACGACCACGAAGATCCTTGCCACCAAAGTTCTGCTTTACATACGTCTCGATGGCGGTGATTGCCTCATCGCTGAGGTAGGAACCAACGATCTCCTGGCCTCCGAGAACCAGGTCGCGCTGCTCACCCTGAATGGCACCGCCACCCAGAATTGCACCGGTTTCCGAGTCAGCCGCACCGTTAGGAACTGCGGAGTTCCAGAACACAACACCACCGATGGAACCATTCAGACCGTTACCGACATTGTCGCCTTCACCAGAAACAGCCCAATCTCCGCGTGGCTGAGTCAGCGTGTACTCACTATTGCGGATGTAGTTAATATCGAGGTTCGAAACGCTGTAGTTGCTGTTCCACGACACCATGTGGTTGTTATCTGCCGCAGCCTGTGCCGGGGCCCAAGCACTTGCGTACTGATCCATCAGACGCAGTTCTTCCTTCTGGCCATCAGGCAGCTCAACCCATACGCGAATCTGCTCCCGCCAACCATCAAGACGGGGGTTACCCGCAATATCTTTCAGGCCGGCCGAACCAGTAGTTACAGCTGCCTCAAATACGCGCATGCGATTCAGCTCGTCAAAGAACGGCTTCATCTCAATCGCATAAGCGCCCTGCTCATTGGTGGTCGCAGTGTAGATCGGTGAGAAACGAACGTTTTTGTTTCCCTCTTTCCACTGCGCGTAAACCTTGGCGCCCTGAATTGGCTTGGAATAATCAGCCAAGCGAGAGTTTGTATTAGCCTGCGCAAATACCTCACGAACAGAACCCGAGATGGTAAACGGCGAGTTTGCCAAACCTTCAGATTCAATGGCCGTTTCAGTGGTCTGAACCGACGCAGGCTTTTCCTGTGCAAACGCAACCGGCTGCGCCAGTGGTGCCACCAGAGCAAACGACAATGCGGCCGCGGCAATCGACGTGCCACGGCGTGCCTTAAATTGGCCTCGCATAAACATTCCTTCCATATGGCCTAATCAATGTGACTACCTACCTGTCAGCCAAGGTCTAGCAAAACCACAAAACTGCAGGTGGTGGACGTAGACAGTGGTCAACGATTAGTCACTCGCTGTAAATTGTATCAACCCATGGAAAATGCAGGATCCCTACAGGGCTTTTCTAATTCTCAAACAAAAAGAGCTACAACTGTCAGATAAGCGCAGGTGGAATGCAGTAATTTTTTCTAGTGATACATTTTGGTCGCTATATACGGAACTCATTGACATAGTTCCATTAGGACCAGCTCAATTAAACTGGAAGACAAACGTTAATAATTGTCGAAACAATTAAGGCCAATCGGGCAAATATAAAAGTTGTTACCTATTGCAGTAAACACAATAGGCAACAACTGTAATTTTCTTACCAAGACTTTAGGCAAGATTTACGAAATGTAGCCCCCTGCATGGGGGAGGAGGCTACATCACGATCCTTTTACGCCTTTGGCGTATCGGTTGCAGGTGCTTTCGGAGTGGACGTCGATACGTTGTTGTCCTCCTTAGAGGACAACTTCGTCGTCTTACCCGACGAACCCTTCAACTCCAGATCCTTCACAGAGGACTTCGGGCCATTCGGGTTGCAGTTGTCGTTAATGATCGTGCCGGCGAGGATGCCAGCGGCGATCAGCACGATACCTGCAGCGACCATGCCCAGATCCGCACCGAAGGTACGCAGCTGCGCATTAATCTGCTCAACCTGACGAGCCATCTCCGGGTTGAAGACGCCCGCCTGCTGCTGAATACGAGTGTTCACATCCTGCAGCTGAGCATTCACCTGAGCAGTCACATCGCTGAGCACCGGAATCTGAATCTGGGAAGCCAGACCCAGCGGCAGCAATGCGATCAACGGCAGACCGAAGCCAACAGCGGATGCAACACACTTACCGGTGTCACGGCCGTTATCCGACTTGTCGAACGGATTCCAACCGTTCTTCACCTCATCTTCGTTGGTGACACCGTCACCATCGAAGTCACCATTCGGCTCCAGAATGGACTTACCATCCTGGCCAACAAGCACGAACTGTGCCTGCTGATTTTCCTTGGTGGTCTTGCCGTCGGAAAGATCAAAGATCACAGCCGGTTTAGCAACCTTGCCAAAGTCCTCCTCGAACTTCTTGAAGTCAACCTTCTTACGGTTGCCCTTCTTGCCGTAGAGATCGTCGAACTGCTTCACCAGCTGCTCAACAGACGGAGCCTGGCCAGTAACGGTCGCATCCTTCGGCGTGAACTTCCAGTCAGTTGCGCCTTCGGCCTTCGGGTAGCCCTTCGCCTCCGGATTGTCCTGTACCTTGATGCCCTTGAGGTCCGTAACCTTCTTTCCGCCCTTGTCGGTGAAGGCTGGTGTAGCACTCTTCGTAGCACCAGGCTGAACATGAGTCTCGTCGTAGCCAGGCTGCAACGAATCCAGGTTGTTGCCATGAGATGGTTCCTCGCTTGGCTTCTCAGGACCGGTCGACGGATCCGAAGGCTCCGTGTCCGTCGGCTTCTCAACCGTGACAGTGACATCAACATTGTCCTTCGAACCATCCGGGTAAGTCACAACAACCGGAACCGTGATCTTGTCACCAGGCTTTGCATCCTCAGGAACCTTAACGGTGACCCGTCCTTATCCTTAAAGACAGGCTTGTCAACCGTAACCTTGTCACCCGGCTTACCAGATCCATCCTTGTACTCAGGCTCGAACTGACCGTTCTGATTCGTGATGGAAGGCTCTAGCGGCGTTGCTGGAATCGAGCCCTTGTCCTTCGGGTTGGAGCCCTTGCCCTTCTCTTCAGCGTCCGGGACGCCGTCACCGTCATCGTCGGTGTCTTCCTTGTCAGGCACACCGTCACCGTCAGTGTCGAGCTTGAAGTTGGCCTTCGTGTTGTCCTCGGAGCCGTCCGAGTATTTCACGTTCACAGGGACATCGAACTCTTCCTCAGAGTCCTTATTTAGCTGAGGCTTGCCATTCTCATCCTTCTTAACCGTGACGGTCACAACACCGGTCTTCGGATCGATATCAACTTCGTAGCCCTCAGGAGCCTTGAAGTCCTTCGGGATCGAGAATTCGGCATCTCCAGGTACTTCGACCTTGTTACCATCTTCGTCCTTGAAAGTCGGCTCCGAAGTTGCAGGCTTCTCCGGAGTAACGAGCTTGTCTTCGTAAGATGGTTCGAGCTCTTCCGCCTGCTTCGTCTTCGTCACCTTCAACGGGACACGGTCAACGTGAGCAGCCTCAACAACCGTAGGCTCTTGGCCTTCTTCAGCAGCAGGAATGACGATATCGTAGGTCACCGTCACATTCGGGTTCTCCTGTGAAGGCGCGTTGTCACCTTCCGGGGTAACGGCAGTCGGGGTGCCGGTGATTTTGCCAGTCTCAGGATCAAAATCGAGGCCTGCAGGCAGACCATCGACCTTAATGTTCTCTGCCACTGCGCCCTTCGGGAGACCCTGCGGCTTCACATCCTGGTCATATGGCTTACCAACGACACCATCCGCAAGAGGTGTGTCCGTAAC
>NZ_JBSZCG010000149.1:0-4472 GCF_054166365.1 Corynebacterium sp. UMB8791
ATGACGGCGTCAGCCGGGACGTTCCACGCCATCACGCGGCGCGGTTGGATCAGGCGGTTCTGCCAGTACTTCTGGTCCTTGATCGGCTCGATGGTTGGGCCGTCGGCGAGGGTGACGTTGGCCTCGACGTCCTTGGTAGAGCCATCAGCAAAGGTGATGGTCACCGGCACCTTGAACGTAGTGGTTTCGATGCCTTCGCCGGCGGTGGCATTGAGGGTGCCGTCGTCGGAAAACGTGAGGTGCCAGCCGGTGGGCGTCGAAAAGCCCTCCTTGAGCTCCCACTTGACGGGGGTACCGATCTTGTTCCAGGCGGCGGTCCAGAAGTTACGCTTCAGCTGCGGCTTCGACGTTGCGGTCTCACCGGGCGCGACGACGAGGTCCGCGAACGTGACGTCCGTACGGGCCGCCTCAGTGCGTGGCGTTTTCCATGATGTGGACTCAGCAGTGGGCTCCTGCGCCGTGGCTGTACCTGCCACCGCCGGGGCACCCGTGATTATCAACGATGCCCCAAGTGCGCATGCCGCTACCGACACCCCACCTCGCCGCTTCGCCCCGTTGCGACCGCTCACGTTGCCCATCATCGTTCCTTCTTAAAACTGTCCGTAAATTGCTAAACGCTACTCAGTGTACTCACTATGCAGACATTTGCTTTTACAGCTGTTGACATGCCGTTTTAAATTCTAACGAATAACGGCCAGACAACAAAGGTGTTGAACAATGGCAGGCAGCCACACGGGAGGCTACGCGCGACGCGCGAGCGCCGCCGCCTTCTGCGCGATGGCGAGCTCCTCATTCGTGGGTACGACGAGGACTTTCACCCTGGAGTCGTCCGCGGAGATGATGCGCGGGCCATCGTTGGGCAGGGAGTTGCGCTCGGGGTCGATCTTCACCCCGAATTCCTCCATATTGTCCAGGGCGTCCGCGCGCACGAACTTGTCATTCTCGCCCACGCCCGCGGTGAACGTGATCGCGTCCACCCGCCCCAGCGCCACCATGTAACTGCCGATAAAGCTGCGCAGCCGGTTGATGTAGACGTTGTAGGCCAGCCAGGCGTCGCCGTCCTCGTTTTCGATCATGGCCCGCAGCTCACGGAAGTCGTTCACGCCGGCCAGGCCCTTCACACCGGAGCGCTTGTTCAGCAGCTCGTCGATCTCGTCGATGCTCATGCCGCCGTGGCGCGCCAGGTGGAAGATGATGCCCGGGTCGATGTCGCCGGAGCGCGTACCCATGACCAGGCCCGCGAGCGGGGTGAGCCCCATCGACGTATCGATCGCGTGCCCGTTCGCCACCGCCGAGCACGACGCCCCGTTACCCAGGTGCAGCACGATCTGGCGGGTGTGATTCGGGTCGGACCCGATCAGCCCCGGCACCTGGCCCGAGACGAACTCGTGGGAGGTGCCGTGGAAGCCGTAGCGGCGGATCTGGTTTTGACTGGCCACGTCCGCGTTGATGGCGTAGAGCGCCGCGGCCGGCGGCAGGGAGTGGAAGAAGCCGGTGTCGAACACCGCGACGTGCGGGATGTCCGGCAACAGTTCGCGGGCAACCTCGATGCCGTCAATGTTCGCCGGGTTGTGCAGCGGCGCCAGCGGCACCAGGTCCCGGATCATGTCGACGACCTGGTCCACGATGATTTCAGGCTGGCTGAACACCATGCCGCCGTGCACCACGCGGTGCCCCACCGCCACCACATCCAGGTCTTTCGGGCTCACGCCACGCAGCGCCAGGCGGTGAAACGCCTCCTCCAGCCCGTCCTTGTGCGTGGGGATGGATTTTTGCAGCACCCAGCGATCCTCGCCGTGCTTGATGGTGATGCGGCCTTGGGGTTCCCCGATTTGCTCGACAAGCCCGGAGACGAACGGTGCGTCCGAGGCGTCCGAAATCGGGTCCACGATCTGGAACTTCACCGAGGAGGAACCAGAGTTAATCACCAATACGTAGCTCATTTACTTCACCCCTGCCTGAATCGCGGTCACGACCACAGTGTTCACAATGTCATCGACCGTCGCGCCGCGCGAAAGGTCGTTGACCGGCTTGTTCAGCCCCTGCAGAATCGGGCCTACCGCCAGCGCGCCGCCAGTGCGCTGCGCGATCTTGTACCCGGCGTTGCCCGCCTCAAGGTCGGGGAAGATGAACACGTTCGCCTGCCCCGCTACCGGGGAGTCGGGGGCTTTCTGCTTCGCGACGCCACCATCGCACGCAGCGTCGAACTGGAGGGGGCCGTCAATAATTAAGTCCGCATCAATAGCGCGGGCGGCGGCGACGGCCTCGACGTCGTGGAGCCGTCCGGGAAGTTGATGCGGACCGGGACTTCGCGTACGCCCGGGACTGCGTTCGGGCGGGCGCCGACGGTGAGGGCGCCGGTGGTGGCGTCGATACGCGTGTCGAGGCCGCCGACTGGGTTGAGCAGCGAGTAGTGCGCACCCTTCAGCGTCGGGGTGAGCGTGACGGTTTCGCCTGCGCGGACCTGGGTTGGGTCGTACGCGTTGGAGACTGCCCCGCCCATCGCCTTGACGGCGGTGGCTTGCGCCTCGACGAGCTTCTGGGAGCCGTCCTCGAAGGTGACCACGATCGGGATCATGGTGCGGTCCCCGACGTGCGCCGATGCGGGGGCGGCGACGGTGAGTGCGCCGGTGGTCGCATCGACGGCGGCCTTCCAGCCCTCCGCGGCGAAGTCGGCGGAGATGGCGTAGGTGGCTCCCTTCGGTGCGACCTTCGGCTCTTGGGTTACGGCGTTGGCGCCGATGGCCACGCCGATCGGGGTCCAGGACGGCTGCTCGCGGTGGGCCTGCGAGTCGCGGGCGACGTTGAGCTGCACTACCTTCGAGCCGCCGTCGGGGAAGTTGATGCGCACGCCCAGGTCGTAGCCCTGGCCGGGCTTGGCGTTCTTCGGCAGGGTGACCTTGATCTGGCCGGTCTTCTCGTCGACGTCCACGCGCAGACCAGCAACGCCGCCGAGCGCAGCTGCGCCTTCCGGTTCGAATTTCACGCCGGTCGGGATGTCGCCCTTCGGGGTGATGGTGACGGTGCCGTCGTCGCCGACGACGGCGTCCTCAAAGTCCAGGTTGGACGTGTAGGCCTGCGGTTTCGCGTCCCGCACGCCGATCACGGCCACGACCGTCTTGTGGGAACCGTCCGCGTACCGCGCAACGACTTCCACGTTCAGCGGTTTCGCGTCCTGCGCTGGGGCGGTGGCGGTGATGGTGCCGGTGGTGGCGTCGATAAACAGGTCCCAGCCCTGCAGCTTGGAGGCCTTCGTCAGGATGGCGAACTCGGGGTCGGAGGCAGGGTCGAAAGGTTCGGTGAGGTTGACCTTGATAGTTTCACCTTCGAAGGCCTCGCGGCGCTCGTACTCAAACTTCTGTGTTTGCGCGAACTGCGGCGCCAGCACCTGGAAGTGCGCGACGATCTCCTTCGTGCTGCCGTCAGGGTAGGTGACGGTGACGGGCACATCGATGGGCTTTCCAACCTCAGCATCCAGGTCCGCCGAAAGGGTGATCTGGCCCGTGTGCTGGTTCAGCTTCACGCCTTCGGACTTCGTGCTAAACGACGCCTCCTTCGGCAACGGCTGGCGCTCAAAGACCATGCCGTTGTAGCCCAGGCGAGCGTACGGCGCAGGTGAGGTGGCGGTGCCGCCGGCGCGGACGTAGGTGTCCGAGTAGGAGGACTCGTAACGTACGGAGTCCTTGACGGCTGCGGTGACCTCGACGGTGATGGTGTCCTGCTCGCCCTTCTCGGTACGGACCTTCATGGTGTAGGTGCCCGGCTTCGCGTCACGCGACGGGGCGGCGTACACGGCGCCGTTGGCGAAGACGGTGAACCAATCCGGGTTCCCGGGCTCCGCGAGCACGCGCACGCCCTGCGTGGAGCGGACAGGGGTCACGCCGGTTTCCTCGCCTGCGCGGACCTTGATGGGGTTCCACTCGAACTGGTCCGGGGCAACGGGGCCCTCTGGGTCCGATGGGTCTGCTGGGTCCGACGGATCTGCGGGCTCGGACGGCTCACTTGGCTCACTTGGCTCCGGTGCGTTCTCGTCCACCGTCAGCTCGAAGGAGTCGCGCTTACGTGTGCCGTCCTCCGTGACCTTGTCCACGACGACCTTGGAGGTGCCCTCCTTCGTCGGCGTGCCGACGATCGCGTGCTGCTCACCGTCGTACTTTAGGCCATCGGGCAGGCCCTCGACCTCCACGGAGGAAGCGTCCTCGACGTCGAGCGGGATGTGCACGTCGGTGCCGGGGCGCACTGGCGGGACTTCGGAAGGTGCGATGTCGGCGTCCTCCGGCTCGCCGAGCTCAGCCGAGTCGGCGACCGTGATGGTGAACGTTTCCTCGAGCGGGTCGCCTGCGCCGGTGACGCGTGCAGTCACGTTGAACGTGCCGGTCTCAGTTGGACGGCCGTTGATAAAGAGGTAGGAGCCGGAGCCAAGGCGGGTCTGGGCGGAGGTGCTCAGGCCCGCGGGCAGGCCCTCCAGCTCG
>NZ_JBSZCG010000150.1:0-3454 GCF_054166365.1 Corynebacterium sp. UMB8791
ATGAGTACTTTCCGACCAGAACTTCACGTCACCGCAGACAGTGGCATCCTCGAGGGGCCAGCTGGTGTCATTTTCGACGGGCGCGAAGGAGAAAACAATTGGCATATTTTCTACCAATACCGCCCCACACCCGAAGCCCCGAGCCGCTGGGGCCACAACGTCAGCGACGGCGACCCGTTTAGCTGGGTCGAATGCAACGATGCCATTGTCCCCGCCGGTGGCGAATCCGCGGTTCGAGCAGGTGCCGTAATTGGTGCGCCGGAAGGCATCTACCTGTATTTCACTTCAGCAACTGCTGCTGGCAACACCATCCAGCTCGCCCACGCGCCTGAGCTGGAAGGGCTGTGCGATGAACTCCTCGAAGATACAAACGCCACACCTGGCGTGCAGCGACTTGGCGATATCGTCGAGGACACGCCTGAGTACAACAACTTCCGCTCGCCCTGCGTCGTTCCTGACTGGAAAGATGACGAGCGCGAGGAGCACGATGGCTGGCTCATGCTGGCGATCACGGGCAGCGTCGATACGCCGAAGCCAGTCGTGCTTCGCTCTATCGATGGCGTTGAGTGGCGCTTCGAAGGACCTCTCACTTTTGATGGCGACCCCGGAATCGACCTCGATGAGACGCTGGTAGCGCCACGTATTTGCAGGCTCCGCGATGAAGTTGATTCCAAGATCTACGACGTCTTCTTCTTCACGCTTGAGCGCGGTGGCAAAGACCGTTCGGCCTACATCATCGGCAAGCTGGAGAACAACACGTTCCGGGTAACCACACCTGCACAGGCGCTCGATTTCGGGCACGATTTCACTCGCCCCCGCAACACCAACTACCTCCCGGTTGCGATGGACCCGGCGCAGCGCTACCAAGGCACCTATCTCTTTGGCTTTATGACGCCCTCTGGCCGCCAAGGGTCCCCGACAAAAGAGCCGAACTGGGAAACCGAAGGCTGGGCAAATACGCTCACACTGCCACGCTATGTCACACTCCAGGATGGCCACCTGTACCAGGTACCTGCGCCAGGGCTCCCCGAGGCGGTGAGCACGACGCGCGGCGCCCATTTGTGGACTGCACTATGCGAGATCTCCGCAGGTGGCAGTGTCGTCGCTGAGATTGTCGACGGTAATGGTGAGGTCGCAGCTCGGGTCACCCATGCTGGCGACAAGCTCACCGTCGATCGATTCGATGGCCAAGTTGCGGAAGCCGAAATCGGCGAGGACGAGGAAGATACCATCACGGTTATCGTGGACGGTTCGACGCTCGAGGTCTATGCCGACGGCGGTGCAGTAGTGATGTCCTCACGCATTTGGCCGGAGAACGGATGCATCGGCATCCGCTCCCGCGCAAAGGGCGACGCCAGCATCTTGAACGAGTGGCGTCGTAGCCGCTAGGTGCTTCCTGAGCGGAACGTCTTACGCCTTGCGCAGGCGCACGAGCTGTGCGTGCGCGGTCACGGTCATGTGATCCGGCAGGGCGTCAAGACGACGCGCCAACTCGCCCCGCTCAATGTGGCGGGCGGATGGGCTCATTCCGACCTGGGCCGCGATAGATTCGCGGTCCAAGCGCATCGGGAAGACCAGTTCCTTTGGGTCTTCGGCCAGCTCCAGGTGGCCCTCTGACTGCTCGACGAGGCGGTCCAGCTTGCCGGGCTCGACGCCTAAGATACCGAGGGGTTCACGCAGCTCATCGAGGTGGCCTTGATCCGCAATGAGCGCTACAACCTGGCCGTCATCCGCAAGCACGCGAGCGAATTCTGCTGGGTTACGCGGGGCAAACACCACGGTAATCGCGTGGATGCTCCCGGTCGCAATTGGAAGCTGTTGCCACACATCGGCCACAATCGAGCCGATTCGCGGATGTGCCTTTGCAAGATACTTCGCAGCTGGAACCGAGATATCAAGTCCGACGCCGCGCGCGCCAACCACGGAGTCCAGGGTGTGCGACAGGTAGTAGCCGGTCCCCGCGCCAACCTCGAGGATCGCCGGGTGGTCTTCCTCAGGCGCGCTGAGGTCAAGCACGTGTTCTACGTGCTCCGTCATCGCTTCAACGAACGGGGCGAAGTGCCCTTGCGACAAAAATGACTCGCGGGAGAGGACCATCTCCAACGAGTCACCGACATGTTGCAGACCTTTTCCGCTCGCCAGTGTAACGTAGCCCTGCTTCGCTACATCGTACGAGTGCCCGCTTTCGGAAACGAGGCGTGAAAACTCCTCTTCACCACGAAGAGGAGTAAGGTCTATGGGATCTGCCAGCACATCAATTATGTCTTTGAGCATGCTGGATATATTACCTTAAGTTTAGAGAATTCTTATCCTACGGCTTCGATCAGCAGATTTCCGAGCTCAGTTGCCTCTTCCTTGCTCATCTCGATGACCAGGCGGCCGCCCCCGTCGGACGGAATTCTCATGACAATCTTCCGGCTTTCTTCTGCGGCTTCCATTGGTCCATTACCGGTGCGCGGCTTCATTGCTGCCATCTGTCGCTTCTCCTTCAGTCAAAACGTTTGTATCCAATACTACGCTGTTTTCGGTTAGCTGACTGATAGTCGGAGCAAAGCCGTACTTTTCACCGAGTGCGGTAAGCATTCCGCACGTTGTCACTGCGCACTCTCTCGAGCCTGACCGCCCTTGGAAGCGCGAGCAGCTCGGCGGTGGCTACAACGTTTCCTCGTGGAGCGAGAAGAACGCTTTCGAGAATGCGGACGCAGTCATTGCCGTTTCCGCGGGTATGAAAGAAGCCATCCTTCGTGCGTACCCGAGCATCCCGGCGGACAAGATTCACGTCGTACTCAACGGCATCGATCCGGCAAAGTGGTATCCCACCGAGGGGACCGTCCTGACAGACCTCGGTGTAGACCCGGCGAAGCCGATCGTCGCGTTCGTCGGTCGAATCACGCGCCAAAAGGGCGTCGCGCACCTCCTCAAGGCGGCGTCGCACTTTGAGGAAGACGTCCAGCTCGTGCTGTGCGCAGGTGCGCCTGATACACCGGAGATCGCCGCAGAGACGAAGGGGCTCGTCGAAAAGCTGCAATCTGAGCGCGATGGCGTGTCCTGGGTACAGGACATGTTGCCAGCAGAAAAGATCCGCGAGGTCTACTCCGCAGCCGACGTCTTTGTGTGCCCGTCAATCTACGAGCCGCTTGGCATCGTGAACTTGGAGGCCATGGCATGCGAAACCGCTGTTGTGGCATCTCGCGTGGGTGGCATCCCGGAGGTCGTCGTGGATGGTGAGACGGGTGTGCTCGTTGACTACGACAAAACGCAGCCGGAAGCCTTCGAGCGCAATCTCGCCGAGGCAGTCAACCAGGTGGCTGGTGACAAGGATCTCTCCCGAAGGCTGGGCCAAGCTGGCCTGACGCGCGCCCGCAATGACTTCTCGTGGAAGACAATTGCGCAAGACACCGTCAAGATTTATGAACAACTCACGAAATAACGCAGGGGTGAACACCACTTAACG
>NZ_JBSZCG010000151.1:0-1877 GCF_054166365.1 Corynebacterium sp. UMB8791
ATGAAGGCCTTCAAGACGGCTGACGCTAAGGGCTGGGACGACTTCACGAAGAAGTTTGCACCGCTTGCAAACCCATCGGTGGATGTCACCGTGAAGAACAGCACCGGCGAGCACACTGGTGTGAAGGCGTCCTTCACCCTGGTTGGCCAGGACGGCAAGTCCATCCTGGATGCGGACGGTGACTTCGATGGCGACGGCGTGAACAACGGCGATGAGCTGAAGAAGGGCCTCAACCCATTCGACGGCAACGATGGCAAGATCAACGCTGGTCGCTGTGCCGCATCCGCTGTGGGCTTCGGTCTGCCGCTGATCGCGCTGCTGCCACTGGGTCTGGCTTCCCAGATTCAGATCCCTGGCCTGAGCGATTTCGCCGCACAGGCAAGCGCTCAGCTGCAGGCTGCGAACACCCGCATCCAGCAGCAGGCTGGCATCTTCAACCCGGAGATGGCCAAGCAGGTTGAGCAGATCAATGCGCAGCTGCGTACCGTTGGTGCGGATCTGGGCATGGTCGTCGGCGGTATCGCACTGATCGCGGCTGGTATCCTGGCCGGCACGATCATTTACGACAACTGCAAGCCTGGTGGTCCTTCGTCTTCGGTGAAGGATCTGGAGCTGAAGGGTTCCTCCGGCAAGACGACGAAGCTGTCGTCGGAGAAGGAGCAGAAGTAAGGGACACGTTTAGCTCACAGTCACTCCTTGTGGGAGACAGCGAGCTAAACGCTTACTGATCGCTCTTTGAGAAGCGAAAAGCTGTTGTCCGCCATTTGTGGCGGGCGGCAGCTTTTTGCATTCTTACGGGCGTGGTAGCGGCTCGTCGCGCGCCCGCGCCTCAAATTGCTCGAAGCGTGGGATTAGAAGCGTGCGATGCAGGTCGCGCATTCTCGCCGGCCCGGGGCGATTTTCGGCGACCAGCGTCGCACTCCTTTAAGACCTCGACACGAACGAAAGTCATGGAGCGCCACCCCTCCATCTCAAAAAGTTCCAACGATCAAGGATGAAACGGGGAACAATCTTCGTAGACATGCGTTCCGACCTGGGGAAACATAAGCGTTGGTCGACCGAAACCGGCCCAAAACCGAAAATGGTTCCCGGGCGCGGGAATGAACTTTTTTGAACAGCAAGCCAGCGCTCCAGCGCGACCACCCACCGCCACAACTGAGACCCAGCACCAGAAATCAATCTAATGTGAACTAGGCCCCATTTGTCTGCCCGCGTGTCGTGATGGGTCTGTAGAATGATACGCATTTATGTCCGCCACGATTCTAAAGGCTGGGTTATGGCTCAACATCTACTGCTTACTTGCACTAACACGAACCTCAGCAGTGCTGATGCTGACGCACTTGCGGCGCAGCATGGCCTGCGCACCGTCCGCGTCACGGGGGAGACGCTCGCCGAGGCCTACGCCGCCTGCGCGGGCCAGGACCAGCCCACCTTATTCGTGGGGCAGGGGGAGTGCTCCTTTGATGCGGAGCTCGCCGCAGCGCTCGGGGCTGCGGTCATCGTGCTTATCGACGCCCCGCAGCGCGCCACCCTCGCGCAGCGGACGGTGGAACGCCACGGAGCAACGCTGCTCGCCACGGTCACGGACGTTGAGGAGGCCGCTGGCCTCACTATCCCGGAAGTCGCGCCGGTGATGTCTCCGCTGGTGTTCGGGTCGCGCCTGCTGGGTCAGGCTCACGAGGTCGGCGCGCACATCGTCCTGCCGGAGGGCGAGGATCCACGCGTGCTTGAGGCGGCGCATAGGTTGTTGGAAGGGGGCGTCGCGAAGCTGACGTTGTTGGGGGACGTGGACGCGATCACGGCGAAGGCGCAGGAGCTGCATCAACACTGAAGCTTCCGCGAATGTCACTGGTCAGGCACCGTCGACGGAGGACCTC
>NZ_JBSZCG010000152.1:0-1395 GCF_054166365.1 Corynebacterium sp. UMB8791
ATGCAACCAGCAAGGGCCCCCCTTCTCCCGAAGTTACGGGGGCAATTTGCCGAATTCCTTAACCACAGTTCACCCGACCGCTTTAGTATTCTCTACCTGACCACCTGTGTCGGTTTCGGGTACGGGCCATACACACACATCGCTAGAGGCTTTTCTCGACAGCAAAGGATCACCACCATCACCCAACAATTGGGCTACGCATCACGCCTCACACAAAATATCGACCGCATTTCACAAGTCGACGTGCCACACGCTTACACCAAGAATATCCAACACTTGGCGCGGCTACCTGACTGCGTCACCCCATCACTGAACTACCACGGATCAGGCCCCACGCATCACCAACAACCACACACCCAAAAGGATGCGCATGTTGCCAGTTCAGGGTGGTTAGTATCACCGCTTCACTCTTTGTCGCATGCATACGGGTACGGGAATATCAACCCGTTGACCATCGACTACGCCTGTCGGCCTCGCCTTAGGACCCGACTCACCCTGGGAAGACGAACTTGACCCAGGAACCCTTAGTCATCCAGCGGATACGATTCTCACGTATCTCTCGTTACTCATGCCTGCATTCTCACTCGCACACAGTCCACCACCCCTTACAGTATGGCTTCACCCCATGCACGACGCTCCCCTACCCATAGTAAAAACTATGCCGCGGCTTCGGCGGTGTACTTGAGCCCCACTACATTGTCGGCGCAGAACCACTCGACCAGTGAGCTATTACGCACTCTTTCAAGGATGGCTGCTTCTAAGCCAACCTCCTGGCTGTCTTCGCGATCCCACATCCTTTTCCACTTAGTACACCCTTAGGGGCCTTAACCGGCGATCTGGGCTGTTTCCCTCTCGACTATGAAGCTTATCCCCCACAGTCTCGCACTGTCCCCAACCCAGATCATGGGCCAAGGTTAGACATCCACTACGGTCAGAGTGGTATTTCAACAACGACTCCATAATCACTAGCGTGACCACTTCACAGTCTCCCACCTATCCTACACAAACCGCACCGAATACCAATACCAAGCTATAGTGAAGGTCCCGGGGTCTTTTCGTCCTGCCGCGCGAAACGAGCATCTTTACTCGTACTGCAATTTCACCGGGCCTGTGGTTGAGACAGCAGGGGAGTCGTTACGCCATTCGTGCAGGTCGGAACTTACCCGACAAGGAATTTCGCTACCTTAGGATGGTTATAGTTACCACCGCCGTTTACTGGGGCTTAAATTCTCCGCTTCGGACATGAGTCCTAACAGGTCCTCTTAACCTTCCAGCACCGGGCAGGCGTCAGTCCGTATACATCAACTTAACCGTCTTCGCACGGACCTGTGTTTTTGATAAACAGTCGCTCCCCTCTATTCTCTGCGACCCCCACCAGCAACACACCGAAACAGT
>NZ_JBSZCG010000153.1:0-1060 GCF_054166365.1 Corynebacterium sp. UMB8791
GGTCGGTACAGCGCGTTTGCTACCTTGTGAGGGGATGCTAATCGCACAAAGCCGGCCTTAGTTCGGATTGGGGTCTGCAACTCGACCCCATGAAGTCGGAGTCGCTAGTAATCGCAGATCAGCAACGCTGCGGTGAATACGTTCCCGGGCCTTGTACACACCGCCCGTCACGTCATGAAAGTTGGTAACACCCGAAGCCAGTGGCCTGTCATGGGAGCTGTCGAAGGTGGGATCGGCGATTGGGACGAAGTCGTAACAAGGTAGCCGTACCGGAAGGTGCGGCTGGATCACCTCCTTTCTAAGGAGTTTATTTTTTGTTGGCTCACAGTTGTGGGCTTGTTTGTTGGTTGAGTCACCGTGGGTGTGGCTGCCAATTGTTGTTTCCGGGTGGAGACACACCAGCTACAGACTGTCATGCATTCGTGTGGTGGTTGTGGTTGTGGTTGCAGTGTGGCCGGGTTATGTAGTCAAAAAGAAGTAATCATTATTGTGTGTTGGTGCACTGTTGGGTGTCTGAGGCAGCAGTTGTGTTGTCTTGATTGATTCCGCGTGTTGATCATTGACTGGTTTGGTTGGTGGTTGGTGTGTGGGGTGTGTTGTGTGAGAACTGTATAGTGGACGCGAGCATCTTTATTCTTGTGGAAGAATTTTTTGATTGTAAGTTTGCCTGACAATAGATGATCATTGTGCGCTGTTTGTGTGTGGTGGTTGTTTGTTGTTTGTTTGTTGTGTGTTTTTGTTTTGTTACAAGGGCGTACGGTGGATGCCTTGGCATGCTTAGCCGATGAAGGACGTGTGAGGCTGCGTTATGCCTCGGGGAGTTGCCAACAAAGCGTTGATCCGAGGATGTCCGAATGGGGAAACCTGGCACTTGTTATGGAGTGTTACCTGCAGATGAATGTATAGTCTGTGTGGGGGTTACGCGGGGAAGTGAAACATCTCAGTACCCGTAGGAGAAGAAAACAATTGTGATTCTGCTAGTAGTGGCGAGCGAACGTGGATGAGGCTAAACCATGCGTGTGTGATACCTGGCAGGGGTTGCGCGTGTGGTGTTGTGGGC
>NZ_JBSZCG010000154.1:0-1050 GCF_054166365.1 Corynebacterium sp. UMB8791
GTGCAGTTGCACACCCCACGCGGCGGCTTCATCCAGTGTGGTGATCCGGGTCAGTTTCAGCGCAAGTCGGTAGATGGTGCGCCCGGCATCGGTGCGTGGGTTGGTGGTGGTGTAGCGGCGGACCACGCGTTGGGCGTGGACGAGGCAGCGTTGAATTTTCGTAGTCGGCCAGCACTTTTTGATTGCGCTGTATGCGCCTTGGCCGCCGTCGATGACGGCGATGAGTGGGGCTTCGATGCGTTCAAGCAGCAGTTGGTAGTCGCGGGTGGTTTCGTGTTTGCACCAGTGCCAGGCGATCACGTGGTCGATGGTCGCCGCGACGATCAGGCAGCCACCGGCGGTGTAGGTGCCATCGAGAAATACCTGGTCGTAGATCCGCTTGTGGTGGCCGGCGGTGGGGTCAGGCACATCAACGAGCCAGCACCACTTGAAGCGCCGCTTCATGGTGGCGCGGCTAACACCGTTTCGTTTGGCTAGGTCGTCGAGTGATATTGCGGTGGTGCAATGCTCGATGAACTGGGTGAACACTGCCGCGTTGGTGATGTCGTTTCGACGTTTGACGCTGGAGGCGCCGCATTGTTTGCAGCGCCATCTGGTGGTGCCTTTGCTGGTGGTGCCGTTGCGTTTCATTTCACCGCCGCAGTGGCAGCGTGGTTGGTTCTTCGACATTGCGACACCACACCACGCCGCGCATAGCACATCACGGCTGCCACACCGAGGATTTCCCGTCGGGGGCTAGATATATGCTTCCGGAGCATATACTTTCCGGAAACCTACAGGTCAATCCGTGAAAATCCGCGATTCCGGACACACTTTTTGACCCTTAACCCCTTCTAAGCTGTTGGTGGTGGATTTGATCCGCTCGGGCGCAAGGACTCCTGCTGGCGGGTTGAGGTAGACAAACAGCATCTCGGACCGCCAAAGATGGTTGAGGCTGTTGTAGGCCTTGCGCACGTTGTGGTGGGTCCACACGCGGGTCCATGCACCTGTTTTGGGGTCTTTGATCATGGTTTTCTCGTTCATCCATTCCCGGTAGATCGTTGAAAACTC
>NZ_JBSZCG010000155.1:0-967 GCF_054166365.1 Corynebacterium sp. UMB8791
ATGCAGCAAAAGCGCAAGCTCGAACTCGATGCGAAGCGTCGGGAGGAAGCTATGCAGCGTGCCCTGGATAAGGCAACAGAAAGAGCAGAGCGGGCTGAACTAGCCACTGATGTGTTGGGAAAAGCTTTAGCGACCATGCCAGGACAACATGGCGTGGACTCAAACGTGGCGGAAGAGTCCTCACCAACGACCAACAACGCCTCTACGACCAAGGACAACACGCAGAAGAAACACTGATTGACCAGTTAGTTGACTGTGGCTATTCGAAAACTCACGCAATGCGCATCATCGGAGTCTCACGCAGCCGCGTGTTCTATCAAACGAAGCCACGCCCACGTGTTGCCGATCCAATTGCCTACGACAAACGACGGATCAACCGACTGTCCGATACCACTGTCGAGCGCATCTTGGAATTGTTAGACGCCAATCCACATTCCGGGGTGGACCAGGTATTTTACGCCGCGTTAAACAACGGGATTTACCTGGCAAGCCTGCGCAGTTTCTACCGAGTTGCCAAAAAACATGGACGATTGCTCTACCAACGACACAACACCAAAGCCAAGCAAGCTCAACGCAAACGAAACGCCTCCCCGCCACATGTACGCGCCACAGCACCTGGCCAGGTACTGTGCTGGGACATTACCTTCTTGCCTGGACAATACGTCGGACAAAACTTCGCATGCCACACGGTCATTGACCTGTACTCCCGCGCAATCGTTGGCTGCGTCGTAGCAGAACGCGAAAACAGCCACGTAGCAGCAGCAATGTTTGACGACATCCTGACTCGTTTTCCCCACGTGAAAACCGTGCACTCTGATAACGGCAGTGCGATGACAAGCAAACACCTCGGCAAACTCTTCGCCAAACACGGTGTGGCCCGCTCATTTAACCGGCCTCACACCAGCAACGACAATCCGCATACCGAGTCGGTATTCCACACCAGTTACGCAAGGAAGTCTCCGCGTTG
>NZ_JBSZCG010000156.1:0-921 GCF_054166365.1 Corynebacterium sp. UMB8791
GCGCAAGCCTGATGCAGCGACGCCGCGTGGGGGATGAAGGCCTTCGGGTTGTAAACTCCTTTCGCTAGGGACGAAGCGCAAGTGACGGTACCTGGAGAAGAAGCACCGGCTAACTACGTGCCAGCAGCCGCGGTAATACGTAGGGTGCGAGCGTTGTCCGGAATTACTGGGCGTAAAGAGCTCGTAGGTGGTTTGTCGCGTCGTTTGTGTAAGTCCACAGCTTAACTGTGGGACTGCAGGCGATACGGGCATAACTTGAGTGCTGTAGGGGAGACTGGAATTCCTGGTGTAGCGGTGAAATGCGCAGATATCAGGAGGAACACCGATGGCGAAGGCAGGTCTCTGGGCAGTAACTGACGCTGAGGAGCGAAAGCATGGGTAGCGAACAGGATTAGATACCCTGGTAGTCCATGCCGTAAACGGTGGGCGCTAGGTGTGAGTCCCTTCCACGGGATTTGTGCCGTAGCTAACGCATTAAGCGCCCCGCCTGGGGAGTACGGCCGCAAGGCTAAAACTCAAAGGAATTGACGGGGGCCCGCACAAGCGGCGGAGCATGTGGATTAATTCGATGCAACGCGAAGAACCTTACCTGGGCTTGACATGTAGCGGATCGCCGCAGAGATGTGGTTTCCCTTGTGGTCGCTATACAGGTGGTGCATGGTTGTCGTCAGCTCGTGTCGTGAGATGTTGGGTTAAGTCCCGCAACGAGCGCAACCCTTGTCTTATGTTGCCAGCACGTAATGGTGGGGACTCATGAGAGACTGCCGGGGTTAACTCGGAGGAAGGTGGGGATGACGTCAAATCATCATGCCCCTTATGTCCAGGGCTTCACACATGCTACAATGGTCGGTACAGCGCGTTTGCTACCTTGTGAGGGGATGCTAATCGCACAAAGCCGGCCTTAGTTCGGATTGGGGTCTG